>JAGGSA010000062.1 GCA_021159325.1 Methanomicrobia archaeon
AGAAACACAGTTCTTCTCCAATAAGAAGGAAGGGACGAGTATTGGATGAAAAGGGATCTCTTACAAAAGTTGGAAACCAACTTTTGTTTCCAGAAATACCTAAAGTTTTACACAAAAGTTTGTGGAGTGAGATTGGAGAGACTCCTAAAAATGCTAGATGAAGCAGAGCTTCCTCTGAAGAAGTAGACAAGCTACTTCTGTTTTGAAAGGAAAATGAAAACAATAGATTGTTCTGGAAAATGTATGGTGATCATAATGGATCCGCAAACCAAAGAAATGGAACATTTCTTGGGATGTAGAAAACAGAGTTTTCTACAGTTTAAGTAAACGAAAAAATAATCGTACTCAACAATGATGACTAAAAGGACTTTCTCCAAAATTGGAACATCTTCAGTGATGTCTTTTCTTGCCTCAGAAACAAATTGAAAAACTAAAGATCCTGAAATGGTCTGGGAAATTTTGTCGAAGAACGTCGGAATGTGAACATCCTGTTTATAAACTACCAGATCTTTGTTCAATCTGTTAAGTGAACCGTAATAATAAGCATTCATTATGTATGCGGAACTGAATAGATCAGCAATTTCAGGACTGATCTCTTTCAACTCCTCTTCACTCAACTCAATATTATAGTAAAAACCAGTTCTCGGAAGAGATTTATATCCTCTACAACATCTCCTTTTATTATCCCCTTTGCGAGAAGAAATATATTGACCTCCGAACGAGACGAGCCAGCATCCGAAGTAGCTGTTATCTCGAGAGGATAATAAAGAAAGTCGGATTTGAACCTGTAAATTAAAGGTTTAATACTCTGTTTATCTTCACTTGCTTCGATAACATCGAACACAAAGAATCTTATATCTCTATTTAAGTAGCCTGCAACAGTATTTTCAAATTCGGATGAGATTTCAGTGTGTTCAAACCCCATCTCCGTGTAAAGTTCTCTATCCATTCATGAAATGGTTTAAATCGTTTAGTTTTACTACAGTTACGTCATGAGCATGAGCTTTTTATGAAATGTTATCTCTATACCAGGAGCTTTGGTACCTCTACTGAATCCTTCAGCCATTTTTTGATCCCTTCTGATTTTCTCGTTTATTATTTCAGTAAGCTTTGTGAATGAATCAAAACTACCTTCTTCAACTGTAGGATTTGAAGACAGTGGTAAAACTTCAAGAACTAAGGTAGATTCAGAGCTCTTTGCATCAGTTGAAAGGATTATAACTTCTTCATTCCCATTCCATGCGAGGATAGCATTTTGCCCAGATTCTTGCACACTAACCTCTCTTGGATATATAACTATCATACCTCTGTTTGCGGAAACTGAAGAAAATGCTAACAAATATTTATTTTTCATCATAATTACCTCTGTATTTCTTATTTAAAATCATATACACAAAAAAGCATCCAAGTACCAACAAACTTAATCCAACAAAAAGATAGAGGGGATCATGAAATACCCCTAATCCTGTCTCTTCTACACCTTTACGTAACGCTGATGCTTTTTCTCCTAAGAGATATTTTGTTATTCCAAACACACCTCCTGTCAATGTTATGATTGCGGATGCCAAGACAATGAAAAACTTTGTTTTTTCTCTTGGATGAAGGATCGCTCTACCTTTATCTGTAAGTCTATAGTATACCCATTTATTTTTACTTTCTTTCTTTTCTATGAGTCCAGCATCTACCATTTTTGTTAGATGTTCAAATATAGTAGACTTCGCCATGCTAAGCTCTGAAGATAGATCTGTTACCGTTTTCTGGTTTTCATCTAACGCCTTCAGTATACTGACTCTACTTTCCGAAGCCAACGCTTCAAAGGATTTTCTATCTAAACTGATTTTTTCCAATATCATCGCCTTTTAATCCAGAAAGCTACCCCCATAAAGGCTACTACAACTATGCCGATACCTATAAGAATTGTCGTATCTACACCATTGGATACTTGGGATCGTCCATCAATCTCCAGTACACCTTCAGGTAGATTTTCTATGGGAAATCCATTACAATCCCCTAAACTTTTTACCATATAAATTCCTGTTTCCTCTGACATTTCTTCTGTAATTCCCTGCACCCATTTGCCTTTAAAGTATCTGATCTTTGAGTTCCAGCCAGCAGTTCCTTTATCTGCTACTTTTGCTATTCCATCCAAATCCTCATCTGTTAAACCGCTAATAACATTATTGTTTTGCAGCCATTCTAATTCTGTTTTTAATGCCATTCCCCAATCAAAACTATCTAAGTCAATATCTATAGCAGATACTAAATCAACATCTTCTCTAGTTTCAGTTTTTATTTCTGCCTGATCCAGAAGATCAGGGCTAAATCCACAGGCTCTGAGTACATTCTTAAATTCTTCCTTTAACTCAGGAGTTAAAGTATTTTGGTTTTCAATACGAATAGAAATTTCACTGAAACTTTTCCTCTTTTCGTGATCTTCGTCATCTTCTTCCTCCTCTTCAATGTCATTAATACTCAAAACTGCAATGCATATATTCCCTTTTATAAGGTGGCTTCTAAGACAATCGTCTTGAAATCCACCCTCAACTATGTAACCCAAGGACTCAAGATACTCTTTATCAATTTCCTGGGTAATTGGCGGCAGAGTATCTAAGTTTATTCTTAGTTCATAGTGGGAGCTATGAACGAGTTTTGTTGGCATCTGTATTTTAACATCTAAATATTTCTGACCTCTCCATTCTTCTTCCGTTAAGATAACTGCAACATCTTTATTGTAATGAGAACGATAGATTATAGCGTTAGTTTCTATATAATCTTCAGAAGAAGGCTCTTTACCATTTTCTGTCTTGGTAGGTTTTGGAGCAATCTCTTCTTTATGTGCTTCTTCAGAACTTCCTTCCTCTTTCTCTATGACTTTAACATTCTCCGCCTCTTTTATTCCACTCAGATCATAACTTATGGAGTCTTTGTTCAACAAAACTTCTGTGGCAAAAGAATCTGTTGGGTTAAAACAGGCTGATACCATATTAAAGTACAGTATACTCACCAAAATAATACCAATCATAGTTGTACAGTTTTTCACGTTCATTTTTATCACCTTTATGACAGTAAATCTTTAATAATAAAAATCTATCGTTTTTGTTCGGTTTTTACCGAACAGTTACCTCCTTCCTATTTTCGATCCTCCAGGAGGCAACACCTGCACTATATCATCTATATTATCATACTCAAGTATTCTGGATATTTTCTTTGCAAGCGATTCTTTTTTTTCATCTCCCTGAATTATTTCAACATATCTCTTACAGTTTGCTTTTACAGCAGATAAAGGTCCGCACATGGGCTTGTTTTCAAATATTCCAACTCCAAGAGAAAGGGGGACATTTTTAATGAAATTTTTTTCTCCTTTTATAAAGAATGCTCCTGTGGGTAGATATTCACCGGAGGGTGGAGATTTTGTGACCTGCTCAGGATATACCCAGTAAACATCTATTCCAGCTATCTTTTCTTTCCATGCCCTTGAAAAAGATGCTGCAAAGATTGCTGCTTCGTTCAATGTCTTTTCAGAGGATTCCTGTCCATTTTTGATGATTATATGGGGTGCTCCATATATATCGGCATGCAAATATAAATCCTTAGGCTCCATATGTTTTTTTATCAGCAGTTCATTTGTTTTTTTATCCTTTCCTCCGAGTATAAGAAATTTTTCACCTGAAAAACACCATCTGAACTTTTCATACCACTCTCTTTTCCTTCTTTTCTTTATAATTACTTCTTTTATCTTTGTTTTTCCTTCTTCCAAATTTTTAATGGTATTAAGAGTCTTTTGTAGAGCAGATTTAGCGCCTTCTAACTTCTTCTTTGCTGTTTTGGATTTTTCATAATAATACTCAGCGTTTTCGGATAATGATTTTGAGATATCTATATCTATATTTTTTTCGAATCTGAATCTCAGAGTTCTGGAGTTTAGTATATCAACATATTTCAACTTTTGTAGTATTTGCTCCCTGTTTTTCGATTTCTTTATCAGATCCATAGCTTTTTCTATCCTGCTGTAATGTAAATAAATTAAATCCCCAATTTCTTTGTTTTCATTTATTTCCTCCTCAAATCTTTCAATGGCTCTCTTCTGTTCAGATGCTATCCTTTTATATTTCTCTATTTTCTCTTCTATCTTCTTTTTTTCTATAGATTTCTCTCCTATAAGTTCTTCTTTACCATAAATATCATCAAACGCTTCATTTAAACTATTATAATATTTTTTCTCTTTATTTTTATATTTTGATAACTCAAAGGAATATATTTCCCCATCCACAAGATTCACTTTCTTTTCCATAGACTCTAGTTTTTTTATTCCTTCTTTCAGTTTTTTGATATCGATTTCTTTTGAGTTTTTATCAATTCCTGATAAATGACAGAGTTCTTCAGCATATGGCCCCCCAAGATTATACTCAACAGCGAGTATCTTCACTATTTCCCTATCAATTTTTTCTATTTTGAAATCTTTAAAGATATTTTTGTTTTCAGGGAATTTATAATAGTTTCCAACATAAATCTCCCTTTTATGGTGTTTTTTCCATAAAGCCAGTATTTTATAATCCCTATCTGTCAGAATGATGTTTCCTTCTCCAAAAAATTCTATTATAACTCTGTACATTATCTCATTCAATCCAGTATCGATCTCCACTATTCTATCAAGATCTATCTGCCTTATATCCTTTATTCTTAATGTATGCAGTTTTTTTCTCATGAACATGGCAAATCCTGATGGATTCCTTGGTGCCTCCTTTGGATACTGAGTCACAAAAATACATATCCCTGGTTTTATAACAAGGTCTTTTCTTCCATTTCCGTAGAGTTTAAATCTAAATTCTCCATTTTTTTGATATATTTTTTCTATTTTCATATCTATTATGGATAATTCTTTTAATTCCTCTATAATGACTTTAATGTCAAGGGAAAGCATAAGGGTACTACACCCAAAAACTTTTTAAATGTTGTTATGAATGTAAAATAATGGACGATAAAAATAAGGTTGCACTGGTTTTCTGTTTGATGGGTGCGATATCTGGTGTGATATCGGGATCTCTGTTGAAAGGTACCCCCAGCTATGGGATACTATTTGTGGCCATTGTAATAATGTACCTATCATCGTATATTGTTCCCTTTGTGGGAATAAATATAGAGAAATATGGGGGAAGAAGAAAAGTCATAACATCTGGATTGTACTCGTTCTTACTCTGGTGGCTCACCATCTGGTTTTTGATTTACAATATTGATTAACAACAATAAGTATTTTTATAGAAAACTTTTTATAGTTTCTCTGGCATATATATGAGAGAGGTTTTAATATGGCAGAAGAAAAAAAAGAGGATTACTGGAAGTCACTTGCTAAGAAGCAGAAAGAGGAGATAGAGAGATTGAAGAAGAACTCATCGAATAACATATGGCCCATGATAGCTGTTATACTATCGATATTTCTCGTTGCAGCTATCTTTGGAGCTGCGTACTTTGCTATCCAGTATTCAGGTACTAACTCCAGTTATCAGTCACTGAAAGCAAGCTTTGAAACACTTGAAAAGGAAAGGGACTCCCTTCTTCAGGAGAAATCTGGTTACACTTCTCAGATAAATTCCCTTAATGCCAAGATATCCTCCCTGGAGAATGAGAAATCGCAGTTGAACTCACAGATTGCAGAGTTGCAGAAGGAGCTTGATGATGCGAAGAAGGAGAAAGAGAATGCCATAGCAGAGAAAGATGCAGAGATAGAGGATCTGAACTCTCAGATAGCCTCACTGAACAACTCCATAGAGAGATACAAGGTATGGATAGAGGAGTACAAGGATAGAATAGACCAGCTGAATGAACAGCTTGGAAACACAAGTGAGGAAGTGAGCAATCTTGAGGATATAATAGCCCAGTGCATAGGATGCGGTATCTGCTGTGTGGAGCTGAAAGCTTCCGGGAGTCCTGAGTACGATGCGGACACTAACTCAACAACACAGTACTACGACATGTACATATACTTTGACACTGACTGCACCACATGTGGAATATGTGGATCATACTGTACAACGTCCTGCTGTGGTCCATGCTGTTCCTGTATCCCATACGTAAGGGTGCGGTTCAAAGTTACATATGACCTTGATACAGACACATTCTCAACGACAGTTCTGAGCTGGTACTGGTATCATTAATCTTTTTTCTTTTTTTAGGGTGAAACTATGAGAATTGCTGTTATTGAGTATGATAAGTGCAAGCCAAAGAAATGTGGATACATGTGCATAAAATACTGCCCGAGGGTGAGGATGGGAGATGAAACAATAACTGTCAACAAAGAAACAAAGAAACCTGTTATCTCAGAGGAGTTATGCGTTGGCTGTGGTATCTGTGTGCATAAATGCCCCTTTGGAGCGATTCACATAGTGAATTTACCTGAAGAGTTAGAAACTCCTGTGCACCAGTACGGTGAAAACTCTTTCAGGCTTTACAGGCTCCCCGTGCCAAAGGAAAACAGCGTTCTCGGGATCATAGGAAGCAATGGTACTGGAAAAACAACAGCAATAAAAATTCTCTCAGGAGAGATAGTTCCGAATTTCGGGGATCTGAACTCAGAAAGATTCGATAAAGGGAAGATGCTTGAGTACTTCAGAGGAAGCGAGCTTCAGAGTTATTTTGAGAAGTTGGAGTCAGGTATAAAGGCAATAATGAAACCCCAGTATGTTGACAAGATCCCGAAGGTACTCTCAGGAACTGTGGAGGAGATCATAGAAAAAATAGATGAGAGAGGAGTTTCTGAAAAACTCATCAAAACTCTGGATATGGAAAACTCCATGGAGAAGGATATAAAGAACCTTTCAGGAGGAGAACTCCAGAGGGTGGCGATAATCGCAGCAATGTCAAGGGAGGGGGATGTATACTACTTCGATGAACCCTCCTCATACCTTGATATATATCAGAGACTCAACGTTGCAAGAAGCATAAGGGAGCTTTCGAAGGAGAAAACGGTGATAGTTGTAGAACATGACCTTGCTGTTCTCGATTATCTCAGTGATTATATTCATATCATATATGGTGTTCCGGGGGTATATGGAATAGTTTCCTCTCCCATGGGCGTCAGAGTAGGAATAAATACATACCTGGAGGGATATCTGAAGGATGAGAATGTTAGATTCAGAGATCAGAGAATAGAGTTTGATGTTCTGAGTGATCGCCATAAAAAACTGGGAAATCCAATACTTGAGTATCCCGATCTTATAAAAAGCTTTGAAGGATTTGAGTTAAAGGTCGAAGGTGGAGTTCTTCATGAAAAGGAGATCATAGGTATCATAGGTCCCAACGCCACAGGAAAATCAACATTTGTAAAGATGCTCGCAGGAGTTGAATCTCCTGATAATATGGAGATAAAAACAGATCTGGAGATAGCATACAAACCTCAGTACATAAAAAGAGATTTTGATGGAACTGTGAGGGAGCTTCTGAGAAGTGTGGGAGGAGATGAATCAGGATATTACAGAAGTGAGATCATAAAGCCTCTCCAGCTCGAGAATATCCTTGATAGCAATGTTGGAGAGATATCGGGAGGAGAACTTCAGAGAGTTGCAATAGCTGTATGTCTCACTCAGGATGCAGATATATATCTACTGGATGAGCCTTCAGCATATCTCGATATAGAACAGAGATTGAATATGACAAAACTTGTAAGAAAGAAGATAGAAAACTCAGAAAAATGTGCATTGATAGTTGAACATGACATAGTGAGTGTTGATTATATCTCAGATAGAACAATCGTTTTTTCTGGAGATCCGGGTGTGAATGGTCATGCTACCCAACCTCTTGAGATGAGAGAGGGAATGAATATGTTCCTGAAAGATGTGGGTGTAACATTCAGAAGAGATCATGAGACAAAGAGACCGAGAGCGAATAAACTCGATTCACAGCTTGATAGAAAACAGAAAAGCATTGGAGAGTATTACTACATGAAGGAATGAAATTTACCCATCCATAAGTGGATGAGCCTAAGTTTATAAATATCCTTCACAATCATCTTTCATGATAGAGTTTGAAGAGGTCTCATTCAGATACCCGGGAAACAGAGATCATGTTTTACGTGATATCACATTTCATGTTAAGAAGGGAGAGTTCCTGGGAATATCTGGACCCTCCGGCTCCGGAAAATCCACTCTATGTCTGATGATGAATGGAATTATTCCAAAAACAATTGAAGGGGAGTTATCTGGGGAGATATACATTGATGGAGAAAATATAAAAGAAAAAGAGGTTTATGAAGTCTCAGAAAAACTTGGATTGATACTTCAGAACCCGGAGTCTCAACTCTTCTCAATGACAGTGGAAGAGGAGTTAGCCTTTGGTCCTGAGAATCTCGGAATAAAAAGGGAGGAGATAGAGGAGAGGATATCATGGGCTTTAGAACTTGTGGGGATGGAAAAGTTCAGAGATGCATTTCCACATCAGCTATCAGGAGGTGAAAAACAGAAAATTGCCATAGCATCCCTTCTGACAATGAAACCGGAGATTTTAGTTCTTGACGAACCTACAAGCAACCTGGATCCAAAAAGCAGGATAGAGATATTTAAGATAGTAAAGAAACTGAACAAAAAGGGAATGACCGTTGTTGTTGTAGAACATGAAACAGATTTTATAAGTTCCGCAGATAAAATCCTGATCCTCAATGATGGAAAGATTGTGAAGTACGGAACTCCAAGGGAAGTATTCAGGGAGGCAGATTATCTGAAACACGTAGGGATCAGAGTTCCAGAGATCGTGGAGTTCTCCAACTATCTTCTGAAAGGTGGATATGTAGATGATATTTTTCTCTCCGTGAGCGAAGCACTGGAGGTTCTGAATGTTAAGGATAGAGAATCTATGTTATGAGTATGAGTCAGGTTTTAAATTAAAGAATATAAGTTTTGAGATAAGGGATGGAGAGTCCATAGCCATCATAGGGGAAAATGGATCAGGAAAAACAACACTTGTGAAGAATCTGATAGGACTTCTGAGACCAGACTCCGGTAAGATCTTCCTCAATGGCGAGGATACCTCAAAGATGAGTGTCGCAGAGATTGCCAGAACTATTGGCTTTGTGTTTCAGAATCCGGATAATCAGATATTTGCCTCCAGTGTGAAGGAAGAGGTGAGTTTCGGACCAAAAAATCTGGGTATGGATAATATTGAAGAGAAAGTAAACGATGTGCTGAAAAAAACTGATCTTTTTAAGTACAGAGATAAACATCCCTTTAAATTATCAGGTGGAGAAAAACAGAGGCTTGCTTTAGCCTCTATTCTTGTTATGAATCCGAAGATTCTCATTCTCGATGAGCCCACATCAGGTCTGGACTTAAAAAATGCAGTTAAACTCATGAAAATAGTAAAAAATCTCCAGAAAGAAGGTAAAACAATTATCCTGATAACTCACGATATGAAACTGGTATCAGATCTCTGTGAAAGAGTTATTCTCATGAAATCAGGTGAAATAATAGCAGATGGGAAGATAAAAGAGGTATTTAACAGAGAATCTTTACTGGAGAAAACAAAGATCGAACTCCCTGAAATCGCCAAACTCTCCAAAATTCTTGGATTCGGGATTATCTTCGATCCGAAAGAGCTTTATGAGAAATGGAGGAGTTTAAATGATTAGATACACAATGTATATCAGAAAAAAATCAGTACTCCACTCTACAGACCCGAGGGTAAAGATAATTCTCTCTCTTTTCCTCTTCACCATATGTATTATCTTCAATGATCCTCTATACATAGGAAGTATATTTTTTTCTCTCCTCATATTTCTCAGAATCTCTGGAAAGATAGAGATAAAGAAAATTCTCTCTTTCTTAAAACCTATGCTTCCCTTTGTTATAATGATAATGCTCCTCTGGATAATCCTCGGGAGTGATAAAGGAAATATTATTTATCAGATATGGAAACTCAAGATAAGGGATCTGAATATAAAAATGGCTGTTGCAATGGGATTTCGAGTTCTTGCAATGATTCTCTCAACTTTCCTGCTTTTAATGACCACAGAGCAGAGAGACCTTGTTCTTGCACTGGTGAAAATGAAACTTCCCTATGAGTATGGACTCACCATAGCAATAGCCCTGAGATACGTTCCCACGCTTGCTTCCTTAGCAGTCTCCATAACGGATGCTCAGAAAGCCAGAGGCTTGGAGCTTGAAAAGGGAAACATCATAGAGAAAGTGAAGAAGTACATTCCCATACTTGTTCCTCTGATAGTCAAATCGATAAAATTAGCTCAGGAACTCGCCATAGCAATAGAAACAAGGGCATTTGGAAAACCGAACAGAACTTTTTACAGGGACCTGAAATTTAAGTTCAGGGATATTATGTTTCTTTTCGCTGCCATAGTTTTCTTTTCTTTGTGTATATATTTAAGAATAAAAGGGTATGGATATCTGAATATCTGATGTGTAAAAGAAAAATTCTTAAATTTCTGTTCTAAAAAAGAAATATATTCATTTCCATATACAAAAAAGGATATAAAAGTGTAATAAATCTTT
>JAGGSA010000057.1 GCA_021159325.1 Methanomicrobia archaeon
CAGCATCTTAAATAACCTCTTAATAATAATTTGATAGGTCTCACCCCATTATCCAACCACACATCATAATACATCGGTATCTCAATTGTTTTCTTCTTTGGAATTTCTAATATTGTGTTCTTTTCCTGCATTTATTATCCCTTTAATGATATATTTCTAAATATTCCTTTTTATAGTTTTCGTAATGTGCATTATATAATCTCATCATCTCTCACAGCTTCTACAGGGATCTCCTTTTTTCTTCAGTAACCCTTTTCTCTTCTGAACGCCTCCTCAATGAGAAGATCATTTTCCTTTATCACATAGAGAAATCTGTGATTTCCCACTCGCAATCTGTAGAATTCCTTCTTTCCGCTCATTTTTTTAATATCGCATCCTGATCGGGGTCTGAAGGGATCCTCAGATAACTTCTTTAAACTCTCATAACATCTCTTTCTCTCTTCATGCGAGAGAGAGTCTAAATATTTTACCACATCCGGATGGAGAAACACTGTATAACTCATTCTAAACCTCTTGATTTACCATATTTTTCAAGAGGTAC
Source organism: Methanomicrobia archaeon (assembly GCA_021159325.1). Classification (GTDB taxonomy): domain Archaea; phylum Methanobacteriota_B; class Thermococci; order Methanofastidiosales; family B48-G16; genus B48-G16. The sequence continues at coordinate 542 of JAGGSA010000057.1, forward strand.
ATGGATCTCTCTATCTCTTTCAGCTTTTGAATGCAGATAGGAAGCAAACTCATCAAATTTTTCACGTAAGAGTTCTCTGATAAACTCGCCCATAGAAGTATACTCTCCCCTCCCAACAAGCTCTTCCAGCTCTTCATACTGTTTTTCCGTTATTCGCACATTCAATGTTCTTGTTTTTGCCATGTATTACATGTGCAACACATTATTTAAATAATTTTCCTACGGAATCTCATCACAGCCTCCACAGGGATCTCCTTTTTTCTTCGAATTCTTCGAGATATAACACAGCAGTTCATGAGAGATCTCTCAGATTTTTATACTTTACCATACAGATCCAGCATCCCGAATCCCATGGAGTTTTTCTCCCCTATGCCACACTCATAGGCTACTCTCAGGATCTCTTTCGAAGCTGTGATCCTCAATGGAATCCTGAAACCTATAACATGCCCTTCCTTTATCTTAATAGAGTATTTTATCTTTCTGGGAAATTTTTCATAAACAGGCTCAATCTCTATCCCCTTTTTATATGATTTTCCGTATACCATCTGATATTTCTTTTTCAGATTGTTTTTCAGATTTTCATAAAATTTTTCTTTATCAGGAGAGAGATAAAAAGTTTTTCTGTCCTGAAAGGTTGAGGCAACTATCGGGCTCAGGGCTTTAAAAGTTGCATTTTCACCAAAATCGATACTCTTCAAAGTCTCTATGGATTTTATTTTCAGCTCAACTTTTCCTAAGGAGAGTACATTTTCATCCACAGAGTTCAACAATCCCTTTACAAGATTTGATATGAACTCTGATCTTGGAGAGGATAGGTAAAAATAAACTTCATCCCTGTCTGTAAACAATCCCTTCTCAGAAATCCTGTATCCCGGGATATGGAGATCTGAAAATACAAAAAGCTTTATATCTCTGTCAAAATGGAGCATCTCGGAGTAATCTCTGTTATAAAATCTTATGCACCTGTAGATCCATGAGGACATGGCGTGATTCCTGTTGAAGGGTATCGGCTTATCTCCGTCGTAATGAAAGACCAGTTTTATCCTCATATGAAAATATATTTCTTTATGATTAATAAATCTTATGAGATAAATTTCCCTTCATAAAAAGATGAAAAAAAGTTCCTTATCAAAAAAGGAGTTTTTTTATAGGTATATATTTATAATATAAACAACGAAACCTTTTTATTTACACTCTCAGAGTTCCACTGAAGGTGATATAATGCCTGAAGAACTGAACCCATTCAAAATAGCGCAAGAACAGTTAGATAAAGCAGCTGAGATAATGAATCTTGATAAAGCCACACATGCTCTCCTGAGAGAGCCAAAAAGGACACTGATCGTGACAATACCTGTAAAAATGGATGATGGAACAACGAAAGTTTTTACAGGTTTCAGAGTTCAGTACAATGATGCGAGAGGACCAACGAAAGGTGGAATAAGATTTCATCCTGCAGAAACACTGGACACAGTAAAGGCTTTGGCGGCATGGATGACATGGAAATGTGCAGTTGTTGATATACCCTACGGTGGAGGTAAGGGAGGAGTCATCTGTAATCCAAAGGAGATGAGCCAGAGTGAGCTGGAGAGACTTTCAAGAGCTTACTTCTCAGCTATATCACAGATAGTTGGTCCCGAAAAGGACATTCCCGCTCCTGATGTTTACACAACGCCACAGATGATGGCATGGATGATGGATGAGTTTTCGAAGATAAAACAGTATAACGCTTTCGGAGTCATAACAGGTAAACCACTGGATGTTGGAGGATGCAAGGGAAGGGCAGATGCAACAGCAAGAGGAGGAATGTTTGTTCTGAGAGAGGCTGCAAAGCACGTTAATGTGCCCTTAAAACCAAACGAAGAGAACATGCATAAACCCTATGGCGATCTGGAAGCGACGGAGGACAGAATCCCAAAGGATAATGCGGTGAAGGTGGCGATCCAGGGATATGGTAATGCAGGCCAGTATGCACATCTCCTTGTTACAAGATTATTCGAGAATGCGAAGGTAGTTGCGGTCAGCGACTCCAAAGGTGGAGTTTACTACGAAGAAGGCTTAAAATATAAGGAAATGAGAAAGATCAAAAAAGACACAGGAAGTGTTACAAACTTTAACAAAGGAAAGAAAATCACAAACAAAGAGCTTTTAGAACTGGATGTTGACGTACTGATCCCAGCAGCATTGGAAAACCAGATCACGGGAGAAAATGCAGATAAGATAAAGGCAAAGATAGTATTAGAGCTCGCAAATGGACCTACAACGCCTGAAGCAGATAAGATACTCCACAAGAAAGGAGTTCTTGTTGTTCCTGACTTCTTGGCAAATGCCGGTGGAGTAACGACATCATACTTCGAGTGGGTCCAGAACATTACGGGATACTACTGGGATTACGAAGAGGTATACGAGAAACTTGATAAAAAGATGTCAAAGGCATTCTGGGATGTGATCGATACACAGAAAGAGTTCAAATCAAAGGACATAGAAACAAGAACAGCTGCTTACATAGTTTCCATAAGAAGAGTTGCAAATGCCATGAAGATAAGAGGCTGGTGCTGAGTTTTTCTTTTTATTTTTTTATTTTATTTATTTTATTGGAGCCATAAGAGGAATTCTGATTGACATAATAGATTTTTTTCTGTGTTTTTATTAATATATATCTCCCATATTCACAACCGAAAAAGATAAGAATCTTTGGAAGAATAAATTTATAAAGAAGAATTCAAAAAGCTGGTGATACCATTGCCACTAGAATGGAGAAGGATAACTGGTGTTGGAAGAGGACTTACAAAATCCATAGGTAAAATAGCAAAAAAGAAAAAGAAAGCTGGAAGAAAGATCGGATTGATAATAGATGGTCCAAATATACTCAGGAAAGAGTTTGGAGTTAACATGGAACATATAGCAGAGATTCTGAATGACATAGGTGACATAAGAATTGCCAAGGTCATTCTCAATCAATACGCTTCTCAGGGATTGATAGAAGCTATAAGCAATCAGGGATTCGAGGTCATCGTGGTAGCTGGAGATACTGATGTGATGATGGGGATAGTAGCCATGGAGATCATATATAATGATAACATCAATACTGTGGCATTAGCCACAAGAGATGCGGATTTTTTACCCATAATAAACAAAGCAAAGGAGTATGGAAAAGAAACAATAATAATAGGTATGGATCCAGGCTTTTCAACTGCGCTACAGAATGCTGCAGATTATGTCATAAAAATGGGTGGTGAGGTAAATGAGGAGGAATAAACTGGTATATCTGTTGATTGTGATAATACTTGTATTTTCCATAGGATGTGAGGAAAAGAAACAGAATGAGACAACTATCCCTCACACTTCATCTCCAACAAATCATCCTCCCGTGGCAAAGTTTACGATCTATCCCGAAAAACCAAGGGATGCAGAAAGGATAATGTTCCAGAATAGAAGCACAGACCCTGATAATGATCCCTTAAGATTTAAATGGTATATAGACGGAAAGTATGACTGCTCCTGCTTTTCGATAAGTGAAAAACTTTCAGAGGGAGAACATACGGTAAAACTCGTTGCCACGGATGATAAGGGAAATGAAGATGAGTATGTTCTGAAGTTCTATGTCTCGGAAACATTCATAGACGAAGATGTATCTGAGTTAGTCCTGAAAAGAGAGGATGTGGGTATGGCATGGATACCTGTAATGAATGAATACTCAGGTGAAAACGCATATCGCACAGCATTCGAAAATGGAGATAAGAGGATAGAGTGTGTTGTGGAAAAATATGATACCGTAGAAGAAGCAGAGAACAGATTCAAGGAATACTTTGCAAGACCATTACCATATCCTCCCATAGGAAATGAATCTACATATACAGAAAATGACTATATAGATGTTATTTTCAGATACGGGAACCTTATCTGTAAGGTATCCATGAACACCACACTTGAGGATGCAATACTCTACGCAAAAACACTGGAGGCAAAGCTCAATCAGGTGAGTTAGTGAGATATCTTCCCGTTTTTATACTTATACTTCTCTTTTTTTCTTTTCAGGGAGCATTGATCAGAAACAGTGCATATGAGGGGGATCTGAAGCTTTACTGGAACTCCGATAAAAAGGTAGAGACCTTGGAGATCTATATACCGGTACCTCAGGATACGGAGTCACAGATGATGGAGATCATTGAGCTTCCAGAATGCACTGTGGAGAACGGAGCCTTTAAATTCACATTTAAAGATACAGATTCTGCATTCATAGAGATAAAATTCAGAGTACAGACCTATACAGTAGTCCAGGAGATATTTCCCCACGGAAAAAAAGAGATAACAGACTCCTGTACTCTCATAGACTATAATAATCCTGAGATCGTAAAAAAAACAAAGGAGATCACAGAAGGATGTAAAAATGATCTTGAGAAGGTAAAGAGAATATACAGTTTCGTCCAGGGCCTTACCTACGATTTTAATGGAGAAGAAAAATCCGCTTCATGGACTCTTGAAAATATGAAAGGAGACTGTACAGAGTTTTCATTTCTTTTCATTGCACTCTGCAAAGCCTCGGGGATAGATGCAAGACCAGTATGGGGATGGCTTCCCAATGAAAACTCTAAGATATCCCATCTATGGGCAGAGGTTTACCTCGGGGAATGGTACTCCATAGATCTCACTGAAAAAAACTTTCATGTGTTTAAACCTCATATAACATTCAATGAAGGTTTTATGGAGATAAAAAAGAACAGATCAATAGATGCCATTGCCATATACACATTCAGAGGAGAAAAACCTGAAACACATATGAGGACAGAACTTAAACTGAAAGAGATACCACCTTGGGCAGAAAAAAAGGCAAATTACATAGAATTCTCCGACAGTACTGCATATATTGGAGTTTCAGAGTCTAATGCTTTTTTCAGGGTTTTGCCGAGTTCACTGCTCTTTTTGATCTTTACTCTTCCCTTTTTGTTCGCATGTGCAGTGAGAAAAAAAGATGTTCCCAGGTAAAAATCCAGTACCTCATCTTTCACAGGTGTTTCGAGGGTGTAATAACTCTTTGTCTTTTTAATATCCACAGGAATATCTCTGATCTCCCTTTCCCTCACATCTATGGAAACCCCAAGCCTTTTTTCGAGCATGTCAATGTTTTTCCCCTTTCTTCCTATTATTCTTGGAATTTCGTCAGCATCAACATAAATAACAGCTTTTTTGTTGTTTATCATCTCCACATCAAAGTCTCCTCTCACAACTTTTTTCAGTTCATGGGAGATATTTTTTGGAGGCTTTATACTCCTTTTTCTCACGGGCATCACAACTACCTGTTCACCGTAACTGTATATCTCATACTCAAGTGTATTCTTTTCGAAATCTCTCACCTCTATCACAGGCCTTGTGAGATCTGCCTCTGACATGCCATATGGCACCTTTACAGTATACTCGAGGGAAAATACCTGTTCTATATCCCCCTTATCTATATAAATTATTGTATCTATTATCTGAGGTATTATTCCAAGTTCTATCCTGCCTATGAACCTCTGAATTGCATCTATGGTTTTGCTGGCATGAACAACTCCAACCATCCCCACTCCAGCAAGTCTCATATCTGCAAATATCAGAAAATCACTGGTCTTTCTCATCTCATCGAAGATCGTGAAATCAGGACGTACTAAGAGTAAAATATCAGCTGTTTTTTCCATGCTTCCTCCAAGAGATGTGTACTGAGTTATCTCGGGTGATACCTGCAGATCTCTCGGTTTTTCCATTGTTTTTACTATCTTATCCTGATCTTTGTAATACTCTGCTAAAGCCTGAACAAATGTGGATTTTCCAGCTCCAGGACTTCCAGCCACAAGGATACCCTCTGCATTCTTCAGTCTCTTTTTCAGTTTCTCCGAAAGATTGTACTCCTCCAGTGAGACTTTTCTCACAGGTCTTACCGCTGTGATCTCAAATCTATCTGAGAAAGGGGGTTTAGTTATGGCTATCCTGTACTCTCTCAGCTGTACTATCACGGCACCATGCTCATCCAGCTCTATGAAACAGTCTCTATCCCTTTTTGCTCTCTCTATTATATCTATGGAGATCTCATTCAGTTCATTTTCATTCAGTATCCTGTCCTTTTTTTCAAAGTATATATTTTTTGGAGTTCCTTTTTTTGCTATAACATTTACACCATCTTTTAAATGAACTGACATTGTGTCCTCATCGAAGAAATCCTCTATGCTCATCTTTATATCTCTTTTTCCCGGGATATACTCCACAGGTATGCTCTTTATCTCCGCAATAGTTTTCTGGATCATGTCTCCTGTCACAAGAACAGCGTTGTTATCATAAGCAGAGGATCTTATTATATCATCTATATCCTTCAATCTACTGAGAGGAGGTCTCTCTCCCACATACTCTATCTCTATGTTTTTTTTCCTGGATAACTCCTTTATCTTTTTAAGTTCCTCAAGTCCAGACTCTCCGGAAGTTTTTCCGATCCCTGCCTGATGCTCTATCTCCGCTATGACAGCCTCATCCAGCAGAATGGTATCGATCTTTTTCTCGGAAAGAAACCTTCTGAATCTTCCATCTATTATCACACTTGTATCGGGTAAAACTCTCATAATAATTCTCCTTTAACATCTATATTTATACCATTTTCGCCTATGGAGAAGGGGTATCTTCTTACCTTATGTTTAGTTTCTCTCATCTTTCTTATAAATATGCTTCTCCTGCACTCTCTCACCTTCAATCTGGATTCTATCTCCTCTAAATGCAGTGTGATAAGACCCCTTGCGATGAACTCTTCAACTCCAAATCTACTGAATTTATTTTCATCTGAGGTTTCACTGACTATTATGGATGTGCATCCTATCTCGCTCAGTATCCTGCCTATCTTATAGATCTCAGATCTTATATTCTCCTCTCTTTCAAAAAGGGGTGGAAGAGAATCCAGAACAAGTCTCTTTGCCTGTATCTCCGATGTTAAGTTGTAAACTTTATTCAGAAAACTCTCAATATCCGTATCCTCTAAAAAGTGTTTCTCTGTTGGTGGAAGACCTGCTCTTGCTGACGCATCGAGAATCACAAGCCTGTTCTGATCCTCATACCTTTTCAGATCCCACGAGAATCTCTCTGCTTCCCTCCTCAGTTCCTCAGGTTTTTCCTCAAGTGTTATGTATATCCCGTTTTCACCCATCTGAAGACCGCCGTATATATACTGGAGACAGAATATGGTTTTTCCTGTGCCTGGAGTTCCAGATAAAAGTATCGTTGATCTTTCAGGGAATCCTCCCTCTATGAGCTCATCGAGTCCATTTATCCCTGTTCTTACTCTCATGATCACACCCTGTAGAGGATCGATAGAGCCACAACAAGATACACTATGCATCCAAAGATGAATATTATCATGGAGATCGTTGTATAGGCATCCTTTTTTATTTTAGAACTCTCAATAAAAAGGGAGGAAACAGAGGATATTATGGAAGCTAAAAAGAAGATAGCTGATATTATAAATGCTACTCCCAGTTTTATGGAGTTTTCGCTGCTGAAATTCAGGATAGAGAGAGTTATACCAACCATGGATGCAGCCAGCATCACTGTTGATATGTATGTTGTTACTTTCGGTATTTCATCCTTTTCCATCATAACCTACCTCCAGATGTTATTGCCATAAGATAAAAAAGATATCCCAGAACCTGAAATATAATGCATAGATAATACTCTGTTTCTCTACCTTTCGTTTTTTCGTTTCCATAAGCTCTTTTAAAAGTTATATGTCCTGTGTACAGAATCAGAGACAGCAGAGAGGCTGTGGATCTTGCCACCATTTTGTATGGTATCTGTTCAAGATTCCAGAGACTTGCAAATGTTCCTGAAGCTGAGATGACAAAGACAATGAGAAGGAGATACCCTAAGAGTCCGAATATATCACCCACCGTCGTGTACATCACCCTGTTTTTATACTCCTTCTGGATCTCCCGCAGTATGTATGAAAAGAGTTCTATACTCAGGAGAAATAAAATTACACTCCCTATGGCATAATCAACAAACTCATTCAATGATCTCACCTTTCTTTATATAATATCTTTTTTTCCTCAGATCATATTTTTTATGATAGTAATACTTTATCTCCTCCTCATTATTAAGTTTTTCCAGAAATAATATATCGTCAAAGAGATGAAGGATCGATCTCTCCTCCTTTTCATCATGTGCCCCTCTGTGTAAAAGAGATATAACATATACATTCTTCATTCTCGTATATGCCAAAAGTTTCTGGAGAAACCTGTAAACGGAGGGAAGCCCTAAGGTCAGAAGAAATGGAGTTATGGAGTCTATCACAAGGTATCTCCCCCCGAACTCATCGAGAGCAAGAGTAACCTCCTTGTAGATCTCATCAAGATCATAGGCGCATGTAATATGATACTTCTCTTCTGATCTTCCTATTCTTTCAGAGTAACAGTCAACTACTATACCATCATAACTCACCTGATCAGGAGGGATATCCACCGCAACATAAAGTACATTACTATCTATAATTCTTTTTAACCACAGTCTTTTTCCAGTGCCCGGCTCTCCCATTATAATCAGACTCATTCAGATCACATCATATGAATCGAGTAAGAGGTACTCCACATTCTTAACTCCAGGGTATCTGAACTCCTCTACGCTGATCTCCTTCAACGCCATGATAGCAAAGATATTCTCCTCTGATCTGAAGATACATACAGTACCTTTTTTTCCTGAGAGATCATTATAGATGTTATCAATTACCTCCTTTGTGATCTTCTCAAGGACATATTTCTCTATCTCCATCCTCAAAAGATACAGATTAAGTCCCAGTTTTTCATAATTTAGAACAACTGTGTATTTTTTTATGATATCATTGATTTTTTTCATTCTGTAATGTACCGTTGTATCAGGAATCCCAAGGATCTTTGATATCTCTGTGATACTGAGTCTGGAGTTTTTTCTGAGAAGTTCTATGATCTTCTCATCTTTTTCGTTCATTGAGTTATATACAGATACACACCTTTAAAAAGATTTCGCAGATTTCTCAAATAAAATTGTGAATTTCGCAAATAAGATTATCATATTTCGTATATTTCGCAAACCATGACCGAAAGGTTTTTAAATACCTCGGGATCATATTAGATTAAATAACATGAAGGAGGCGAAAAAATGAAGATGAACAAGAAAGCGGTCAGCCCGGTAATAGCTGTGATGTTGTTAGTAGCAGTAGCCGTGGCGGCTGTGGGTGCATACTTTATATGGTACAAAAGTTTCCAGGCTTCAAGTCAGAAGAACGTTGAGGAACAGACAGGTACCATCGGAAGCAAGCTGAGAATAACGAACATTACAAACGACAACGTAACTTTCTACATAACAGTGAAGAACTCCACAGGATATAACTTGATACCTGATACAGATTCTAACTATGATGTCGATGAAAGTGCTCATACATCCGAAGTACAAGTAACTATTAAAAACTCTACAGGTGCTTCAGTGACGGGTGCCACTCCTATTTTGGTGGGATCTACTACCTCTGGAGCTAATACTGCCAAATTTACTTCTGGTGCTTCCGGTATAGATAATGATGAGGAAGGACAGATCGAAGTAGTCATAGAGCAAGACAACATGAATCCAGGAGAAACATACACAATAATTATCACAGCCGCAGGTACAACAACTACAGAGAAATACACAGCTATTTAAAAAATTTTCTTTTTTATTTTTTCAGTTAATCT
>JAGGSA010000020.1 GCA_021159325.1 Methanomicrobia archaeon
AAACTCAGGAAACGATCTCACAGATTATCAGGTAAAGCTCACTGTAAGCTATGATCCAGATATGCAGCCAGATTATGATGATTTAAGGTTTGTGGACTCTGAGGGTAATCTCTTAGATTACTGGATAGAAACATCCAATCCTGCCAATGCAGTGATCTGGGTAAAAATACCTTCAATTCCAGAAAGTTCAACTGCTACTATTTATATGTATTACGGAAATGCTCTGTCATCTTCTGTCTCTGATGGTGTGGCTACGTTTGATTGGTTCGATGATTTTGCCGGTGCTCATACGATAACAGATTACACAATAGAAGATGTAGGAAATGCTAATACACCTTCTAGCTGGGCTATAAATACGGTAAACGGAGTATTATATCAGCATTCAAACATATACTGGAATGGAAATCAACGTAACATAGGTTCTATAATAAAGACGGGAGTTAACTTGTCAAACTTTGAGATAAAGTTTAAAATAAAACCAGTTGACAATGATACTGGGGGAGTATGCTTTGATTATGTGAGCCAGGATAATCATTATGCCTTTGGATTTGTTGTAAATGATTACTGGTTTGGAACGAGTTCTACGGGAAGTAGAAGGGAAGTATACTGGCAGGACAGTGCTACCACTCATCAAACATTATCGTATGACACAGGGTCTGTCTCACAGAGTTCCGTAACATCGTTTATAGTAAGACGATACGGTGACATTATTAAAGTTCTTCAAAATGGAACAGAGATCTTCTCAGTTATCAATTCCAATCTTACAAGCGGCGACATAGGGCTTTTTACAAATGCACAAGACGAAGCAGAGTTTCATCCTCCATTTATTATCAGAAAATATATCTATCCAGAACCTACATATACAATAGAAAACGAAGAATCATTTTCGTGATAACATGAACAGAAAAGGTATCTCTGTGATTCTCAGTTATGCACTTGTTTTTGCAATAGTCATCACAGCTGCAGCCTTAGCATACAGATGGGGGGAAGGAGAAATAAGTGAATTAAAGGATATTAAAAATTTAAACTCTGCAGAAAACATTTTTATTAATATAGATTCCATGATAAAGGAAGTGAACAGAGAAGGAGAAGGATCTTCAAGAAAAATGAGAATAAACTTTGATAAAGGGGAATTTATCCCGAGTTCATATCACGTTTCCATAACATCATTTGAAAGAGATCTGAAGGCTCTATCGATGCTTCTTGAGGTGAAAACTAATGTTCTGGATGCGAATATGACAAGGGATGGGAATATCCTGAAATCTTACTCTAACAATATCTTCAGAATCACAGAATCTTATTTAGATATCTGTGCAGAAACAGACGAAAACAATGTTTATACAGTTATCAACCTTATAGAATCAGACAACATTGTTATATCTGGAAACAAAGAAATTTACATAAAAAATGAAGGGGTAGAAGAACTGAACTATGACGTTTCTCCTCCGTATACCCTGAAGATTGGAAATGAAGAATATACAATATTGACAGAGAACAATTTTCTCATAGTAAAAAGAGAGGGAGCAAAAATATACACAAAGTTCTTAGGTGAAGGCACAAAAACATATCATCTCCGAATCAGAATCGCCCATCTCACTGTGAGGATATTCTAACTTCTGTATCTGGCGTATCTGTAAAGGAGTTTTACTATTTTTCTTCCCATTTCTTCTGAGATAATCCCTTCTTTCTCTTTTTGAATTATAAACTCTTTTGTTTCCTTTATCCCGAGTTTGGAGGCTTTGGCATATACACTTCCCTTTATATTCCCCTTTACAGATTCTGGAAGCTCTTTAAGTATCTGATCTAACTCCCATTTAAAATCCTTTACTCTGTTCATATCAAGCTTTTTTACCCTCTTTGTTCGAGATCTACTATCTTTTCTGAACATATTAACTCCCGGGTTTCTCTATGCTAACAATCTTTACCTTGAAAACAACTGTTTTCCCTTTCAATGGAAAATTAAAATCTACGGTTATATATTCATCAGTTACCTCAGTAACAACTCCAAACGTGAAGCATTCACTGCATTCTGGCAGGGTATTCCTTACACCCTCCCCCACTCTGTAATCCAGCTTTATCAGGACCTTTTCATCTTCTATTTTGGAGACGATTGCCTTAAAACTACCGGTATTAAATTTTTCTCCTTCTTTAAGTGCAAATTCCAGATTTATTACATCTTCTGTTATCTCTGTGACTTTGTATGGACCGTAGTTCGTCTGGACTACTTTATCCATTATTGGATGATGTCTTATCTCAACTTTTCCGTTTTCTATGCTCAGGATATCAACGTCCCACCAGCCCACAAGTTCCACAGTGTTTCCTACTTTTATATCTCCCTTCACTATCCCTTTAAGTGTCTGGTAATCCATTTTTTCTACTGTATGGACTTTCATATACCTGGGTATCTCTTCATTTCTCTTTATCTTTTTGATCTGATTTTTATCGGGATATCCGTATCCTTTCTCAGGAGGGATCTCAACTATCTTCTCCTCTCCTACCTTCATTCCTATCAGCGCATCCTCAAGACCTGGAAGTGTCCTTATGGTCCCTGGAGCAGGATTTGCAGCTTTCACAGTTATCTTCATGGGTCTGTATTTATGAGAATCATCCAGTTCTGTCTCCTTTGTTACATTTGCATCATCTTTTATGCTTGTTTCGAAAACAACGCCTGAATCTTTTTCCCATGCAATATAGTTGATCTCCACAATATCCCCGGGCTCAACTACTTCTTCACTCTGTTTTTTATTCTCTTTATTCTCTGAAACACATCCAGCTATAAAGATGAACGTGATTAGAATCATTGAATATATCATCTTTTTCATGTGTTTCCCTTTACAGGCATGCTATAAAAAACTTTTGCTACTGTATGATAAAACTCATGGAAAGAATAGATCTATCTCCTGTCAAAGTATATATTTTTTCCTTTTACAGAGAGAGGAATACCAAATGCTATCTCTGTGTCTATCAATCCTGCATTTATCGCTCCAACGCCAATGGAGAACATTATTCTATTATCCACACACAGATCATTTGCAACCTTTACCATTGAGCCTATAGCAATTCCGAGGTCAATAAGTCTTATAGCACAGAGTGGACCTTTAAATCCATACCCCTCCACATTTTTCTTTTTGAGTTCATCACATGTAAACCCACAGGCTTTACAGTTAAGATTCGATGTTTCCTTTCCTCTCACGCCCACAAGAATTACCTTATCTGTGTTTTCAACATTGTTTGCATCTCTCAGGAAAAACTTAAATCCTATTTTTTCACCTGTTTTTCTCATTGCATCGATAAGTCTCTGTTTTTCGTCCTCATTGAGTATTTTTATCACTATGAAATCTTCTCCCTTGGCCTTTGGTGCTGTTCTTCCAGCAATCGCCATTAACTCAGCTACAATATCAACTCCTTTTTTTTCCATGATCTCCCTCTGCTGGAAGCTATATAAATTTTATGAAGCATCAGATTATCTCATGCCTCAGGATCTCTCCTGTGCTTGAGTAAAACACAAGTGTTTCGGGTAGATATGGAAATGCTATTATGCCATGATATTTTCCAAACTTTGAGAAGAAGTAGAGATCCTCCTTTGAAGGAGAAGAATCCGGAATGGGATGAGAATGCACAGTACCCTTTATATTACGATCTAATGGAAGGGAGTTCCAGTCTATTATAGAACCTGTTTTACCAAAAAAGGCCACAGGCGAGAATATAATCTCCTTTATTACTCCTTTCTCTTCTCTCAGAAAAGAAGCAAACTCATCGGGGTGCATATTTTTTGCAGTCTGACATATAAACTCTATAAGTTCTCTGTCGATCCTCAGCATTCGATCAGCTCGTATTTGGATGTACCAAGCCCTATCTTCTCACCGTACTCAATGAAAACTCTGTAATTCACAGAGGTAAATTTCAGGTTCTCCTCCCCAACAAGATCTATGCTCGCCTTTTCTAAGGCTATAGGATCATTGGAGGCAGCTATACCTATATCCTTTACAACAGAGTGATCGCTCCATGGAACACAGTCACAGTGGGGTGTAATATCCATTAAAAAGTTAAAAAAAGCATATTTTTTATCTTTCAGGACTCCATAGGCATACTCATCTATCTTCTCAATGAGTGTCTCATTTGTCTGGTTACTCTCTGTGCGCATTGCTCTCTGGGGACATGCTGTTATACACTCACCACATCCTATACAAATGTTATAATCCACAACTGCTCTCTCTCTTACAGTTATCGCATGAACGGGACAGTTAGCTGCACAGATTCCACATGCTATGCATTTTTCGTTGGCATAGGGTTTTATATTTGCATGCATCTGCTGTTTTCCTGCTCTATCCCCTGAACCCATCCCGATGTTTTTTAAAGTTCCGCCTATACCCGTCATGGCGTGGCCCTTAAAATGACTCAGTCCTATCAGGAGATCGCTCTCTGCAATTGCCGATGCAACTCTTACCTTCCTGAAATGCTTTAGATTTACCTCAATCTCCCTTCTTTCATTGCCCCTCAGTCCATCAGCAATGATGACAGGACATCCCACAACTTCAGGTACGAACCCATTTCTTATCGCACAGTTCAAATGATCTACCGCATTTGATCTCATTCCTCTGTAGAGTGTGTTTGCATCTGTCAAAAAAGGTTTTCCTCCATAATCCCTGATCCTATCAACTATAGCTCTGACATAAACAGGTCTCAGGAATGTTGTGTTTCCAAGCTCTCCAAAATGCACTTTCAGAGCCACAAGATCTCCTTTTTCTATTTTTTCCTCCAGTTTCAGGAGATCGCATAGCCTTGAGATCTTATTGAGCATATTCTCATCCCTGGATTTGGCTTTGAACCTCGCCAGATAAACCTTCATACCCACACTCCTTCCTCCACAAATAAAAAAATTGCGATGTCCTGCGAAATCTTTTTAAATTCTGTTAAGTTGTATACACTATGATCTCGGCTATAGTTGCAGTAACGCCTATAATAGTGATATTCATTGGACTTGTCGGTTTCAGAAAAGGAGGAACAACGATGGGTATTCTTGGATGGCTTTTATGCTGTTTTCTGGCAATAAGTTACTTCAAAACTCCTGTGGATATTACCTTAGGAGCTTCAGTATACGGTATTCTCAAATCTCTTGGTATAACTCTTATTGTCTCATTCTCCATTCTGCAGATAATATTTATGGATAAAACAGGAGCTTTGAAGAGAATAATCTCTGAGATAAAGAGATACGACTTTGAAAAGCCTGAACTCATAATGCTCCTGAATATAGGATTTGGATCCTTCCTTGTTGGGATAGGAGCAACTCCTGTCTCAATGCTCCCACCTGTGATGATGGGGCTTGGATTTTCACCCTTTCTCTCTGTTGCTCTGCCATGCCTGGGATACAATCCTCTTACATCCTTTGCTCTCCTTGGAATTCCGATAACCCTGCCAGCAGATTATATCGCCAACTCCATTTATAATAACCCAGCCACTGCAGAGCAGATAGCCTATGACCTCGGGATGAAGATCTCGATCTATCTTCCTTTCATCTCCACAGGTTTTGCCTTTGGAATGCTTTATCTTGTGGGAAAATGGAGTATGATGAAGAAAGGGGCATCCTATGCTCTGATCTCGGGTTTAGTGCTTGCATTCACAACGATGATCTTTGCAAAATACACAGGACCCATGATTCCAGGTATATTCGGAGGTCTTGCTGTTGTTATTGCTCTTGTCATCTATAAAAAGTACAGAACTGGAAAGATCGAGAGAAGAGAATTAAAATCTGAGATGCCTCTCTGGAGAGCTCTTTTCCCATGGATCACGCTTGTGATTTTTTCTCTTATAGTGAGTCTCGCAGTTTTCAATCATATTGGCCCCTATAAACTCCTCACAACACCATTTGTTGTTCACGTTATGGCGAACAGAAGTGTTGATCTTCAGATTCTATCAAAGGCATACTTCTGGGTCCTCGTCTCCACACTTATCTCAATACCTGTTTTAAAACCCACAAAGGAGCAGCTGAAGGATATAACAAAAACATGGATAATAAGAGGATATAAACCGATGATTGCAGCAGCTATCTTTTTCGCAATAGCATTTGTCATGGACTGGAGTGGAAGTTCCATAGTTAACGGGAAGATCACAGTTGACACGGGGAGGAATATGAACTATGTGATAGGAGATGCATTATCAAAAACAGGACCCTTTTATGCTCTCTTGGCTCCTCTCTTAGGATTGTTTGGGGCAGTTGTAGCCGGATCAGAGACTCCGAGTAATGTGATGTTTGCAAGGATCCAGTATATAGCATCCACAAAGCTTCTCGGTGAGAAAAATTACCTTCAGATCATGGCTGCACATTCCACAGCAGGAGGAATCGCCTCTGGAATAACTCCTGCAAAGATAGTCAATGCAGCTGCCGTGGTGAATAAGATAGGTATAGAAGGAGAAGTGATCAAGAAAACACTTCTGTTATGCGTTTTGCTGACAATACTGACAGGGATTATAACAATGTTTCTGGTTTGATTTCCCCCTCACAAAAATATGAGAGAAATCCTTATATAGCTGTGTATGCATACACAGATATATGGGAACAAAGACAATATCCATAAAAGATAATGTGTATGAGATTCTGAAAAACTCAAAAAAAGAGGGTGAGAGTTTCAGCGATGTCATAGAAAGATTGGCGAAGAAAAAAAATATGGATATAATGGAATTTTTTGGAAAATTAAAAGATAAAGAGATATTAGATTCCATTGAAAAAGACTCCAAGAAAATACGAAAACTTTCAGAAGTGAGGCTATGATAGTACTCGATACAAGTTTTCTTATTGATTTCTTCAGAGGAAAAGAAGAAACATTGCAATATATCAGTGATTTGGATATAGCAACTACAGTAATTACATACTATGAAATCTTTTCTGGAATATTTCACAAAAAAGCAAAAAAAGAAGAGAAATTTTTCAGAAGATTCTTTTCCAATGTGAGAGTTCTGAATTTGGACACAAATTCAGCAGAGAAATCCAGTGAGATAATGGCGAAACTCCTTAGAATAGGAGTCTCTGTAAATGCATTAGATGTGATCATTGCAGGCATTTCTGTAGCCCACGGAGCGGAAAAGATTGTTTCAAGAGACAGAGATTTTGTAGAAATAGCGAAAATGACTGATTTGGAAGCTGTTATCTATTGAAAAAGAGGCATGAAGGAGAAACAAATATCATTCTCACAAAAACCTATTTATAAATCTCCCCAAAATATAACTCATGATAATCAAAAATGGCCTGATCTACTACAGAGGAGAGATCGTTAAAAGAGATATTGAGATAGAAGGTAATAAAATTGTCAGAATAGGAAAAAACATTGAAGGAGAAAGTTACAATGCAGAAGGAAAATTGATCCTCCCTGGATTGGTGAATACGCATACACATTTAGCAATGACACTGTTGAGAGGATATGCAGATGATCTACCATTGAATGAATGGCTTGAAAATTATATCTGGCCTGCAGAGTCTAAATTAAAAGGAGAAGATGTCTATTATGGAAGTCTATTGGGGATTGTCGAGATGATAAAGAGTGGGACAACATGTTTTAACGATATGTACTTCTTCATGGATAAAACAGCAGATGCAGTTGTAGAATCTGGAATCAGAGGAGTTTTGAGTCATGGATGCATAGAATTATCTGATCCGAAGAAGGGAGAAAGAGAGATAAAAGAGTCTTTGAGGATAATGAAAATATGTGAGAAAAATGACAGGACAGAGTTCATGTTTGGACCTCACGCACCATACACATGTTCAAAAGAGTTTTTAATGAAAATAAAAGATCTTGCAGATAAATACAAAAAATATATTCACATCCACGTCTCAGAAACAGAAAATGAAGTAAAAGGTATCGAAAAACAGTATAAAATGAAGCCCATGGAATATTTAGAAGATTTTCTGAATGAGAATGTACTTATAGCACATGCCGTTCATTTAACAGAAAAAGAGATTAAAATACTGAAAGAAAAAAATGTAAAAGTATCACATAATCCAGTATCAAACTTAAAATTATCATCAGGAATAGCTCCTGTTCCTGAGTTATTAAAAAACGACATCTTAGTTTCCTTGGGAACTGATGGAACAGCATCAAATAATTCCCTCAATATTTTTGAGGATTTAAAGATAATGGCATTGATACATAAATTAAAAGATCCGAAAAATCTAAATGCAAACGAGTGTTTAAAAATAGCTACAGAGAATGGAGGAAAGGCTTTGAATTTAAAAATAGGGAAGATAGAGGAGGGATATTTTGCGGATCTTATCTTTATAGATCTGAGATCTGCAAGCTTAAATCCTGAACACAATCTTATATCGAACATAGTCTATTCCATGGACACTGAGAGCATAAAAGATGTTATGGTTGATGGAAAATTTGTAATGCAGAACAGAAAGATAATCACATTGGACGAAGAAAAAATAATAGAAAAAACAGAAGAGATAGCGAAGGACCTTGTGAATAGATGATCATTTCATATACTCTGAAAATTTATTGAGATCAAAAGATTCCCTGCTTCTCATCCATATCTCTTCTAAAAAGAATCTTAAAGCTAAATTCAGAGCTTTTTTGTCCACTTCCACAAAAGTATCGTATTTGAGATAATTTATAAGGGATATAGAACATGCTAACTGTATTGATCTGCTCTCAAGTCTGGGGGAAAACCTTATATCATCAACTTCATCAAGAATCTTATTCCTCAGATCCTCCATCGCATCATAAACTCTCTCTTCAAGAAGTACAGGCTTGTAAACTTCTTTATACCCCTGCCCACATGCATAAACATATGTTAAATGATCCCTGATCTCTCTACTTTTCCTGAGATCTATTTTCCCCAACGCCACATTTTTCTGACTTTCAGCTATAGCTTTATACCTCTCCTGTGTGAGTCTATGAAGCCTGCAGAGCATTCTATCCTCTATTGCATTGAAGTTTGGATCCTGGATTGTAGTCTTGTAATCCTTCCCAGATATTTTTGTATTATAGTTAACTGTAAAGAAAGACTCAAACTTATATGGACCCACAACTTCATCCTTTATCTCATACTTTATCTCCTTCTGCTCCATGGCAAGCTTCATCGGCTCCACCATTCCTCTGTACTTAAACCAGTCATTGAACTCAGGGATAATAAAATTGAATTTTCTATTCTGGTATGCCTCTCCAATCCTTATAAAACGTGCAGCCGTCATTCCTCCACAGTATCTGTTTCTCCCGGGAATTCCATGAGGAGGGATGTTTTTTGTTTCATCTCCTCTGATAACGGTATCTATGGCAAATGTTTTTCCTGTCCCCGGGTCTCCAAAAAAAGCAAGATTGAACCCTGTTTTCATGACAGTTTCATGAGAGGAGTTGATTATGTTAAAATCAGAGAGAGAATACTGCTGTACAATACTCAGAAAAATATCAAAATACAGCTCTCCAAAGCTCTTTTTTAAATAATCAAGTAGAAAACCAAGATCAACCCTTTCATAATCAGATATCTCTGATAAATAGTTTTCAAACTCTAAATCCATTCTTCTTATCTCCGCAAGTTCTTCTTTTGCCAGTTTGGATCTTATTTTTGTTTCTTCTGTTAAGTTAACTCTGGAGAGAATCCTCCTAACAAGAGGTTTTATCTCTTCCCGGAGATAGTATATCGTTCTCCCCTGAGAAAACTGTTTCTTTATTATATCCCTCCCAAGTAACATGTCCAATGCTTTTCTGCAATTGAAGATCTTTGTTTTTATAAGAGCATAATCTGTTTTCTTCTCCAGAAGTCTTAATAATTTACATACTTTCTCTCCCTCTCCACTGTAAACACATTCTAAAATTCTTTCCTTCATTTCACTCCAAGAAGTGTTTAAACTGAAATTGCCATCTTTTACAGTGTAATACTCTCCATAAAAATTATCCTGTGGAATCTTATATTTTTTTAAGTCCTCAAAAAGATCTAAAAGTTCTTCATCGCTTATATGTCTGATATTGTCCAGATTAAAATCCAGATTTAATCTTTTTCTCAATAGATATTCAGTTTTTTCATTTACTCTAAAGTATTTATCCAAAAGCATTTTCTTTTCCTGAATCTTTGTCATCGATCTTAATTGTTCTCTGGATATTAAAAATTAACTAACAATGTATGGATGCAGGTATATCTGGTAATTCTTTATTTCAGATGCAATAACAGGGATCTATATCATCACACATCTTTTGCTTTGGGTTTCCGAGAACACCAAAACTTGTTTTGACATCTCAATCTTCCCCAAATGTAT
>JAGGSA010000044.1 GCA_021159325.1 Methanomicrobia archaeon
CTAATAGATTAATCATCAGACAAAAAAATATTTATATAAGCAGGTCAATGCAATATTACCATGGTAAAAACTGGGGTGTACATCAATAAGGTGAAATATAAAAAATAAGAAGAGGTGATAAATATGGATAAGAAGAGGAAGATTGTAGGAACTCTGGCGGTTCTTGTCATCGTCGTTAGTATCGTGATGGTGAGTGTGCCCGCTGAGAAGGACGATAAGAATATCAATAAAAATGACTGCGGATGTAGCTGTAATGAAGCACCAACGCAAGGTAAACCACTGAACTACTATGATATCTTGGAAAAAACGAAGGGCTGGGAACAAGATGTAGCTCTATTGGAAAAAGAGATACAGGAGAAAAGAGAAGAGCTATATAACCTATACGAGAAAGGAAAAAATGGAGAAGGAACAATAGATAAAATTCAAAAACTTAGATCTGAGATAGAAAAATTAGAAAACGAATACTGGTACAAAAAAGAAGTTCTCTTTGAAATAGAGGTGATAAAAAAATACACAGAATTACAAAGTGATGGAACACTGAAGATAGTAAGAGAATCATTACCTGAAATTGATAATTTAGACTTTGAAATAGCATTTAACAGGAATGGCTCTCAGTTTATGGGAGAAAAAAGAATACAAAAAGAAGCAGAAATATACGATTTGCTTGAAAGAGCAAAAAAGGGAGAAGATGTATGGAACGAAATACAAAGACTCGAAAGCGAGATTTCTTCTATAGAAGAAAAGGAATGGAAGTATAGAAGAGAATATCTCAGAAGGAGAATGCTCAAAGCTGCTCTTGAGACTCCAACACCTACATGGACATGGTACTGTTTTGATTTTCAATGTGATGACAAAACAACTCCTCTCCAAAGAGGAAGCCATTATTTGAGCTACTGGAGGCCAATAAAAGTGTGGATAGGAATGTATGATGGCCCAAATCCAAATACATCTAATTTTCTTGGAGAGACATGCAGTACTTATTTTACTACCGATATGGACTATTATTGGGAGCTCGCGAAAGAAAAAAAGCCCAATCTTGTTTCTATCCAAGTAAAGTGGTTTTATCTAGCTAGAGCACCATACGATGACGGGAAAGATCATGATATAATCTGGGGAAAGAATAAAAATGCACAGCGGGAGTGGTCATATGCAGGATATGCAGATTATACTACAACACATAAAAGTAATGGGTACTATGGAATTGGCACACCCTGTGCTAATAAAATGGTATGTTGTTACAATGGAGGCTGCCACTGGTGTAATGATCACTGTAATGGCTGTTTTGCTTGTGATCCTAGCGCTCATCAACATTTCGTAGCACAAAACCCATAACTTTTTATTTTTTTATATTTTGGAGGTAGATAAATGAAAATAAACTTCAAATCCATGAAAAGAGAATACAAAATTTTATTGATAGTGCTCACCGGACTTTTGTTATCGCTTTTGATACCTTTTTCAACTCTCTATGCATATTCAGTAATAGAAGATAGAAACATTATGGTAATACGTCTACAATCTCTTCCGGAGATAGAAGACATCAATTACCAGATAGCGTATTATAAGCATGATCTCATAGGAGAACAAATAGTGATGCAGAAAGAACCGGAAATAAGAAGATTATTAGAAGATGCAAAAAAAGGTAACGATGTCTGGGATGAGATCATAGAGCTTGAAAAAGAAATCGAGTCCATGTGGAAACAAACATGGGAATGGGAGAGGAATACCAAAGATTGATTTGGATCAGATATCTGAAAGAAGAAGAAATACAAATTTTTGGACTTTCGAAGATGAAAATAGATGGATTATTTGTATTCGTTTCATATCCGCAGGAATACAATTTAGAATCTAGACTACACGATGCTGAGAAGGAAATGGAAAGGTTAGAAGAGGAACTAAAAGAAAAAAAAGAAGAGTTGTATGTACTGTATGAAAGAGGAAAGAAAGGAGAGAGAGTAGTGGATGATATCATGACACTCAGATCAGAAATAGCCGAGCTACAAAAACAGTATGATAACAACAGAAGCATGTATCTTGAGATAAAAGTAATGTTCGATACTGCCTTCATTGTGATTTAGGTGATAGGATGAACAGGAAAATAATGAGTTTGGTCATCATTTCAATGATGATGATTGTTGTACTGAATGTAGTTTTCGCAGATAAAGAAGAATGCTCATGTAATCATTTTCAGACAGATGAAAGTATTAAAGGAGGTGAATAAAAATGAATAAAAAACTTTATGTAAGCTTTATTTTAATATTGTTGATATTCCTTCCTGTAAGTATAAACTCCAATGAACTGCCAGAGATCACGGTGAGGGTGAATCCAAACTTTGAATTACTGGCTGTCGTGTACACCTTGGCCGCAGATAATCCATATCCTGTGAATCAGGATTATTTCAACGATCTCATGGATTATTTTGGAGATTATAAAGATCATGAAGCTGTACAGAGAATGAAACAGAAACTTGGCTTCGATTATAGAACAGTGGAGAATTTCTTTTTCAAAGAACAGAGAGCATTATTGAATACATCGGATCCACCAGAGATGAAAACAGATTCAAAAGATGAGTTCATAGATCTTCTTCGAGACTTCGCAGTGAAGACAGATTTCATGAAGTTCTATAATGAACATCAGAAGTATTACAATGAATATTATGACTTTCTATATGAAAATACTGCTATAAAAGAGATACCCTCTTTGTTCAATGAGTTCTTCGGAGTTTCCATGAGCGAGATGCATATGGAATCATCTTACAGTTACATCCCATGCAGAGCTAATGCTTACTGGAAGTATAAAAAAGATGGATCTATTATAGGATACTTCTTTATGAGTAGCTGTTATTTACCCAAAGAAAGTTCTGAGACCTTTTCAAAAGGAATATATTGGAATAACTTAATGCTTCATGAATTTGGGCATTGCACTGCAGATATGCTGGAGAATCATGAAAAATTGCATCAGACATTTTCATATATCCTAGATCCAGCAAGAACAGATATGAGACATGGATGGGAGTACATAACAATAGATCATTCTTATATAGAGCCTTTTGTAGCATGGGCTTTGGATCAGATATACGGAGAGCCATGGGGAGAACTGCTGATCTCTCAGGACTGTGGCATGGGACTGCATATATGTCCCCAGATATATGAGCTTGTAAAAACAGATTACATGCCAAACAGAGATATCTATCCAACCTTTGACAGCTATATCCCAAGATTATGTGAGAAACTTCAGGAGATCGTAACTCCATACACAACATTCGATTACTACGAAAAAACAATGTACACATCTATTAGCCGAGGCTTCTTTGGTAATAATCGTGAAAATAAGATACTTATCATTTACGGAACTCAGAATCCTGATCCTACAGGTACAGAACATGATAAGAAAGTTGCTGAGAAACTGACTCAGTGGTTTTCTTCTATAGGTATAGAACCTATGATCATGAAAGATACTGATGTTACAGAGGATGATCTTTCTAAATACAATTTTATTCTTATTGGCGGTCCTGTCGCTAACAAGATCACGAAAAAACTGAATGAAAATCTTCCCATAAAATTTGAAAAAGAAAATGGGAAATGGGGAATTGTTCACAATCTGCCAGAAGATACTTTAGTATTCTCGGGATTCTATGATAAACTTGTGAAATCGATATACAGAGAGAGATATGAGGATCCGGATACAGGAGTCATGGAAGCTTTCCGTAATCCCTATAATGAAGGGAAATATGGCGTTCTCATTGCAGGGAATGGAAGAGAAGGAACAGATAATGCCATAAAACAGAGAATTTTATATTCCCTCTCATGTTCTTATCATATCGGTGATAAAGAAAAAGTTTATGAACAGGGTTTCTATCGTGATTGAGAAGTTATATTCTCAGCTCATCCTTTAAATATAAAATTGATAAATTTTTTCGCATCTTTAACCATATCCGTATTATTAAAGAAGACATAGACTTTGTTACTTAGAGTACCAATATAATTCCCTAAGTTTTTAATCTCATCTTCAGAATAGCTGTATCTATAGTCGTACTCTCTTTTATTCAGTCCGTGCAATCTGAAATAATTTATATCTCTGTTTTTTACCTTTTCAATATTTTCAGGATATCTCAGAGGATCGAAGACAGGAATAAGAGAGAGATGATCACATACCTCCATAATTTTGGAAAAATCCCATCTTCTTAACTCTAAAGCTATATTCAGATTATCTCTCTTTATCTCTGAGAAAAAAGTCTTCATGTTTTCAATATTCTTCTCATTATATAAAAAGGAGGGAGGACACTGTATCAATACAGTTTCAGATCTTAAAATTTTGCAGATCTTTTTTGTTTTCTCCCATGCATCAAAGTTTTCTTTTATGGGCTTCAGGTACCCGCAGTCTTTCGGCTTATTCTTCGGATCCTTTCTCCATGTTGGACTCTGAGGAGGGTGTGTCAGAGCCTGATATGCCTTTACAACAAACTCAAAGTTCTCTGGAGCCTCTTTTCTCCATTTTTCAAGGGTTCTTTCTTCAGGAATTTTATAAAATGTATTCTGAACCTCAACGATATTAAAAATTTTATAGTATTTTTCTCTTGATATGTTAAAACCACAGCATCCTATCTTTATCATCTTACTCAGGGAATACAACTCTGTTTATATTATTTTTTTCGTTGGATTCAGGTATTATATCGCGGTAATCTACGATGACACCGAGGGTATGCTGTCCATAGCTTATCGGCCACTTGTTGAAATTATGTGTGTAACTGAACTGTTCTCCACTTTTCAGATACCCGTGGTAGATATATGTCGCTATAATATTGTCAGGATCGTCAAGGAAGAAGGCTAACTCTATATATTTATCCTGAGGAGAGTCATATCCAAAGTTCTTGACTGTAACATCTGCCTTATCCAGATACATCTGTGTGACCTCACCTGTAACAATGGTGTAATAAACTTTGAGATATGAGGGAACCAAATCAGGTAAAGGTCTCTTTTTCACGATTATTTCGAATGTCTTGATGTTATTTTCTTCGTCTGATTCATGGACAGCATTCCATGGATCCACCTCTGCTGTGAATGTGTATACCCCAGCCAAAGGAAATGTATAGTAATATGTGACATTCATCTTCTTCCCAGGTCCAAGTGCTATGACACCACTCTCATAAACATTTTCTCCTATGTACAGTTTTACTGTAAAGCCACTGGCATCTGTTTTTCCAGTATTCGATACCTCTATGTAGATCATTGCAGAATCTCCTTCGTAAATCTCTTCCTTGGATAGATATACTTTTGTTATGGTGAGATCAGGTGCTGTAAAGTTATTATTCACCGTAATTTCATATGTATTGTTTTCTTCATTGGATTCTTCAATGGCGTTTTCAGTGTCAACAGTAGCCTTTATCTGAAACTCCCCTATCCATTCCCATACCCAATCAAAGGAAATAACAGTAGATTCTCCAGGTTCAAGTCCTTCATTGAAGGTAGAGAGGTAAAGTTCGATTCCATTAACTGTGAGAGATACTTTAAATGGCTCTTTTACCTCTGCCCCTCCTTCATTTGTGATTATTATACTGAAATGAACTGCAGAGCCTACGAGAGGCACAGGGGGATCCATTATGAATTTTACAGTAAGATCAGGTTTCACATGTTCACTTATTATCAATCCCATATTTTCATGATCTTTATTGGTGGCATGAATGAGTATCTGATCTCCTATCTCTCCATCCACTCTTATCCTGAATCTGATCTCCTTATTTATGGGTATGGGCTCGTTTCCATATACTCTTATACCATTCCCTATCTTTTCAGAACTCCATTCTGGAGGAGGATCTATAATCTCCACATTTTTCCATTCTGGATTCTGAAGACCTGGGAATATTTCAAGATCATATATCCTGTTAGATCCCTCTATATACTCCCCCACAAGTATCTTTATCTCCACTATCTTCTCAGAAACAGTGAAAGTTGAGGAGATCGGGGTGAGAATCGATTTTTCTTTGGGAGGTGTTGTAGTTACAGGAGGGGTGGTAACTGGAGGTGATGTGGGTGGAGAGGTTGTTACAGGAGGGGTGGTAACTGGAGGTGCTGGAGTGGTGGTGGGAGGTACAGGACCTTCCTCTATCGGAGTTGTTGTTGGAGGAAGGAGACTTCTTCTCGGTGATGAGATTTCGGGATTTCTATCCTCCCCTTCAAGATATTCTGGAACTACAGGCTTTGCATCACTCCATTTCCCATTCCACTTGGAGTAGAATATCTCCTTATCGTGTTTATCGCTCCACCATACAGCCAGAGCTCTATCGTTCTCCAGAAATGTAACAGCAGGTCTGTGATCATCGCTTCCTGAGTCTGCGGCAAACTTGCTTGAAAAGTTATCTCCTTCAAAGGATGACCAGAGATCGTCATCATTTATATATACCACCATAAGCTGATCTTTTGAGTTATTGTCACATTCCGGCATCTTAATTTTACCAATCAGTTCAGGAGAAGAATCCCTTGAGTAGTATATTCCATTTTCATAACTCCAGACATGTTTGACCGTTCCATACTCGGATATTCCACATCTGAGGATAGTAAAATTCTCTGTATCGCCGTCTCCACCTCCTATTTCAACAGGATCCGACCATACTCCTGTAAATCTTGAATAGAAAAGTTTGTCTTCATCTATCCACAGTGCTTCTGCGTTAAATCCATACTCAGATCTGAATGATACCTCAGGAAGAGAAGGATTCTTGGGTTTATCGCTCAAAGTTTTTGCCTTACTCCAGTTTCGCCCATCGTAAACAGAATAAAGTATCTTTCTTATGTTATCCCTGATATTCACCCACACACATATTGCTTTTCCATCTCTATTGTATGCTATATCTGGATCTATATCCAGCCCCTCCACCTCATCTATAACCCTCTCCTTTGACCATTCCAGTCTTATGGAGTCCCATTTTGAAAAGTATATATCCTCAGTTTCTTGATTTGACCAGACTGCTATGGCAGAGTCCCTTGGTCCGAACTCTATGTTTGGATCATAATCATCCCCTTCCATTTTTGATATGAAATGAGCTGTGTCCTGTGGAGTCCACCATCTCTGTTTTGACTCATCCCATATAGAGTACCACACATCCCATCCATTATCATAATGCTGCCATACCGCTATTGCATCCACACTATTTTTTGAGGGATTTATGCAGCATGTGCAACTAACTAAAAGAATCACGATCAACAGAATACTTCCTGATTCAATAATTCTTTTCATCAATACCTCTTTTTATATCCCCCTGTATTTATATTTTTCGCTGAGATGCGATCTCTGAAACCAAAGAAACATATTTATACCTATAAAAAAGAGATCGATTGATCAAAAGGAGGAGTTACAATGGAATCCATAAGCCATAAAATGGCTAAATTTGCTCTGAGTCTGGAGTATGAGGATATTCCTGAGAATGTGGTAAAGGAAGCAAAGCGGTTCATGCTGGACAGTATAGGATGTGCACTGGCTGCTGTGGGAAACAGGGATATGGAAAATGCTCTGAAGTACATAAAAAAACTTGGTGGTGAAGAACAGTCAACGATAATAGGATATGGAGAGATGACAAATATGCCGAACTCTGCACTGATGAACTCCCTGCTGATAAGAGCCATGGATTATAATGATATATACTGGAAACAGGACCCCTCACATCCCTCAGATATCATACCGGCAGCGTTAAGTCCTGGCGAGTATATGGAATGTTCTGGAAAGGAACTCATAGTTGGCATTGTTATAGCCTATGAACTGGAGATGCGGTTATGTTTAGCTGCTTCCCCCGGAATCAGAGAAGTCGGGTGGCATCATGCAACGTTAACACAGTTTGTAAGCCCTGTGGTAGCTGGAAGAATGCTGAGCATGGATGAGAAAAAGATAGTTGCAGCTGTGGGGATCAGCGGATCATCACACTCCACATTTGGTGGGGTTGTGGCAGGTGCCCTGACGAATATGAAGAATACAGCAGATCCCATGGCAGTTGAAGCAGGTGTAAGAGCTGCTATGTTAGCTGACACAGGATTTTCTGGTCCCGTTGAGATCTTTGAAGGTAAAGAAGGATTATTTGAAGTTATAAACAATGTAAAATGGAATGGTGATATTTTAACTGAGGATCTTGGTAAAAAATTTCTTTTACCTGAGTGTGAATACAAGGCCTTTCCAACGGAGGCACTGACACATCAGCCCATAACTGCCACTCTCGAGCTTGTAAGGGAGCATGATATAAAACCTGAGGATGTTGAAAGCGTCCTCATAGAGACGACAACAAGAGGTGCAGATATCCTCTCCGATCCAAGCAAATACAGACCGGAAACGAAGGAAACTGCGGATCACTCCTTACCTTACTGCATTGCAGTGGCCATCGCAAAAGGTAATGTCCTTCCCTCAGATTTTGAAGAAAAGGCGTTAAAAGACCCTATTGTTATGGATCTGATTAAAAAGGTGAAGGTGGTGGCAAATCCAGAGATAGACTCTCTTTTCCCAACTGTGAAACGTGCTATCTGTACAATCGTGACGAAAGATGGTAAAAAATATAAAAAACAGGAAGATTTCGCAAAGGGAAGTAAAGAACATCCAATGACTGATGAAGAACTGATATTGAAGTTTCGATCAAACGCTTCCAGAAATATTTCCGAGAAAAAAATAGAAAAGATCATAGAAGCCACATTGAATCTTGAAAATTTTACAAATATCAAGGATTACGTGAAACTTATTCGTAGAGACATGAAATAAAAAAACAAAAACTATAAAAATGAAAAATTGTATTAAGTATGAGGTGATCCCCACGACCACCATAGAAGAAGTCATGAGAAAAGATATAATAAAACTGACACCCGAAGACACAGTTGCAAAAGCCGCAAGAGAAATGAGCAAGAAGGACTTAGGGTGCATAGTGATAGTTGAGAATTCAAAACCAATAGGTGTTGTAACAGAGAGAGATATCGTGAAGAGAGTCATATCAAAAGGAAAAAAACCTTCAAAGGTGAAGTTAGGAAGCGTAATGTCATCCCCTGTGATAACAGTAGATTATGACAGTTCCATACATGAAGCCTCAAAGATAATCTCTGAAGAAAATGTCAGAAGACTTATTGTTACAAAGAATGATGAGATAGTGGGAATAGTCACCTCCATTGATCTTCTGAATTATGCTCCCGAGATATTTGAAGAGGAGATAGAGGAGAGAGAAGAGAGAGAGATAGGTCCCGGAATCTGTGAGATCTGTGGACAGCACTTTCAGAACCTGAATGAAGTTAATGGAAAATATGTATGCGATAACTGTAAGAAAATATTAGAGGGCTAAACTCATAGAACACAAGGTGTGTATATGAAGGTATGGGGGATAGTATTACTGATATTAGTTTTTTCTCTGTGTCTGGGTGAAGAGAAAGAGAAAACTATCACGGGAGAAAAAGAGCCTGAGGAAAGCATGATAAAAGAAATAAGCACTCCGAAACAGGATCAAACAATAACTGAATCTTTTACTCCCATAGAAAAAGCAAGGGATCTTCTTGGAGAAACTGTTATTATAAAAGGCACTGTAACAGTTCCTCCGGGAGTCTTTAGAGATGATATCATGTATATCCAGGATTCAACTGGAGGAATCAAAGTTTATTCAAAACTTCTGAGCGAGCTTGGTATAAAACTTGGAGATATCGTCAGAATAGAGGGAGTTATAGACAGATACTATGACAATATAGAGATAAAGTTTCTAAAAAATGAAAAAATTTCCATTATCGGAAATGAAACTCCATTTCCTCTTTTTCTGTCAATAAAAGAAGCAAAGAACAGGGAAGGATCTTTTGTTAAAATAGAGGGAACTGTCACTAAAATCTACAAAAATAATTTTTATATTGAAGATGGAGAAGACATAATTAAAGTTTACATAGATAAAGATACAGGAATATCAATAAATGTAAAAACTGGTGATAAAGTAGAGATTTCAGGTGTCATCTCTAAATATAAAGGAGAGATAGAGATTTTGCCGAGATATAAAACTGATATAATTGAAAAAGAGAAATAAAAAGTATTACAGAATTTATATGCAATCTCCATCCATACATCATTGTAGCTGCAGTCTGTATAATTAATCGTGTGCTTCTTGATATCCAAAAACTTTCTTAGGTTTCCAATTTTCTTACACATATCATA
>JAGGSA010000064.1 GCA_021159325.1 Methanomicrobia archaeon
TAATATGATTTTATGTTTTAGATATAAATTTTTCTTTTATACTCATAAAATAGTTTATAGATTTTAACTTCTATTCTTCAGTGAAACATATACAAAACAATGAAAACACAGAAAATATAACAGATCACCGAAGGAGAGATAACAGATCACCGAAAGTTTTTTATATAACCTGTCTTAGATAATAGTGTGACTCAGTGACTGAAAAGGAGAGTCTAAAAAATAAACCTGATGACTCAAAAAGGAAGGTTTGAGTAAAAAAGGAGGCGAAAAAATATGGCAGAAGAAGGTCCAGTTGTCTTTACAAGAAGGGCATCAGGACTTGTTAGAGAAGTCGGTATTTTCACAGCAATGGCTATTGGTCTGACGCATACTATCGGTGGAGGAATTAACAACTATATGGTTCAGATGCCTTACAGCGCTCCAGGTTCCAGTGTACCTGCTGCTTTTGCTATTGCAGGTTTATTCACACTGTTTACAGCTGTGGCATACTCAATGCTCGGAGTAGCAATGCCGAGAACAGGTGGAGATTACATCTATATCTCCAGAGGTATCAACCCTGTTCTTGGATTTGTCACAAGCTGGGGATTCTGGTTAACAGAGCTGCTTTCTCTCGGTATAATTGCCTACATTGATATACCCTTCTGGGGTACCGCTTTCAGAATCTATGGTTCTGCGTCTGGAAGTGAATCAGCCTTCAATACTGCAACGACATTGAGTGAAGATCAGGGAGTGATACTGACCTTGGCTGTGCTGATCTGTATTGGATCTGCTATTGTTACATACCTTGGAACAAGAGTATACAGCTGGATTATCAACATAGCCCTTGTTGCAGGAGTGATTGGAAGTATTGCAATGGTGGCATACTTCCTGATAAGGACAGGTCAGTCATACAGTGAACTATGGAACTCCGTTTACGGAGCTGGCAGTTATGAGAAGATTATGAACAACCCAGATGCAGTAGCGGCATGGAAGGGAGTAGAACATGGCATGGGTGCAACGCTGCAGGCAAGTATTGTCTGTGTATGGGCATACATAGGATTCACCGCAGCTGCCTATATGGGTGGTGAGGTAAAGAACCCAACAAAAGGTATGATCTGGGCAGTTACAGGTGCCGCCATACTGATTATAGCCTACTACCTGCTGTTAAGTGTACTTGTGTACAGCCAGATAGGAGACGAGTTCCTGTACAAGTACAACTATCTGTGGAACAACAAAACAGATGTGTTGAGAGAATATATAGCTCACCCATCAAAGCCAATACTTCCAACATTTGCCTGTGCACTGACCACCAACCATGCGGTGCAGATGCTGATAGCTGTTTCAGGTGCTATATGGCTGCTGAACGACATACCCGCATTCTTCTTGGTATGTTCGAGGCTTGTCTTTTCATGGTCTTTCGACAGATTCTTCCCGGAGAAGTTCGCAGAGGTCAACGACAGATTCCACTCCCCACACTACGCTATCTTACTCACAATGATCGGTGGATTCTTTGGAGTCGCAATGGCAGCCGGTAACACATGGGTAGCGGCATTGGATACGACGTTCCTGTATATCTTTGCAATAATGTTCGGTTGTCTGTCTGCAGCTGTGCTACCGTATATCAGAAGAGACATATACGAGAAGAGTCCAAGCATAGAAGTAGCGGGAGTACCGGTAATGACGATCGCTGGAGTCTTAGGATTCACAGGGAACTTATTCCTCCTGCTGAACGCAGCAGTGGGAATGGTGGCAGATCTCAGCAACGCATTCTTTGAGTGTTGCTGGATGGGATTCGGTGTAATTCTCTTCGTTGCATTCTGGAACTACAATAAAAAGAGAGGAGTCGACACAAGCAAAATATATGCCGAAATACCGCCGGCTTAAAAATAAAAATTTTTCTTTTTTTCTTTTTTTGCAAATTATAAGCTCCTGAAGTTCTTTATAATTTTCTTTCGAAACATTTTTAAATGCGTATTCAGAGTGTAATAGGTGATAGCATGAAAAGGATGTTTTTTTCAGCAGATGCCCACGGCAGTAATTATGTCTGGAGAAAATGGGTAAATGTTCCTGAGTTCCATAAAGCGGATATACTTCTATTATGTGGAGATCTGACAGGAAAGGCTCTGATCCCCATAATAAAACAGAATGATGGAACATGGACGTCTCATTATTTTGGGAGAAAATGGACATTCAGAAGTGAGGATGAGATAAAGGATTATGAAAGAAGGATCGGAGATTCAGGGGCATACGCCTTCAGGACGACTCCTGAAGAGGTAAAAGCCATGCAGGAAGACAAGAAACTGGTGGATGAGAAGATCTTTGAAGCT
The DNA here is from genome assembly GCA_021159325.1 of Methanomicrobia archaeon. Classification (GTDB taxonomy): domain Archaea; phylum Methanobacteriota_B; class Thermococci; order Methanofastidiosales; family B48-G16; genus B48-G16. Next base: position 2,307 of record JAGGSA010000064.1, read on the forward strand.
ATAGGCAACAGAATACGAGAGTGGATGGATTTTCTGATAGAAAAGGTCGATACAAAGAAGGTACAGGTCATGGCAATGCCGGGAAACGACGATGACTTTTTGGTAGACGAGATAATAAAGTCATACGAAGACAAGGGTGTTATATGGCCCTTAGGCAAAGTTGTTGAGATAGCTGGATTTGAAACAATAAGCTACGAGTATGTCAATCCCTCACCGTGGAATACGCCAAGAGAGAAAAAGGAAAAGGATCTGAAGAAAGATCTCGAAAAACTGTTTTCCAAAGTTTCAGATCCTACAAAAACAATACTCAATACTCACGCACCTCCATACAATACAAGGCTTGATTTTGCTCCAAAACTTAAAAATTTAAGACCTGTTATAGTTGCAGGAACAGTGGAGATGGAACATGTGGGGAGCAAGGCAGTAAGAGAGGTTATTGAAAAGTACCAGCCAATGATCGGTCTTCATGGACATATTCATGAAAGCTATGCAAAAGACAAAATAGGAAATACGCCTGTGGTGAATCCGGGATCAGAGTACATGGAGGGGATCCTGAGAGGATTCATCATAGAGTTCAGTGATAAAGGAGTGGAGAACTATTATAAAGTAGAAGGATAAAATCCTTCTTTTTATTTTTTGGAGGGGTAGAAATGGAGATGAGCATTGAAGAATTGAAGAAACAGGAAGAAGAATTTTTTAAACTGAGGGATGAGATAATCGGAGAGGCAGATAAAAGAGGTATAACATTGAGGATACTTGGAGCAATCGCTTTCAGGACAAAGTGTCCCAACTATAAGTACCTGGAGTACGATCTTGGAAGAGCCCTGACTGATATAGATTTTGTGGCGCATTACAAGGATATGTCAAAGATAGAAAAACTCTTTGAGGATCTCGGGTACACACAAGATCTTGCCTTAAAGACAATAATGAAAAGAATGGGATCTAAAAGAATGATATTCTACCATCCCAACGGTATACATTCGGATGTTTTCCTAGATGAACTTAAATTCTGTCATATACTGAACTTAAAGGACAGATTGGAGATAGATCATCCCACAATATCGTTATCAGATCTTTTGCTTGAAAAGCTCCAGATAGTTGAGATCAATGAGAAGGATATCATAGACTGCATAATACTCTTCAGGGAACATGAAGTCGGTGAGGATGATAAAACAACTATAAACATGAAGTATATCTCCAAACTCTTTTCAGGTGACTGGGGATGGTGGAGAACAGGTACGATGAACCTCGATAAAATAAAACATTTTGCAGAGAAATACGATAAGCTCACAGATGAGGATAAGAAGATCGTGATAGAGAGAATAGATAAACTCAGAGAAGCCATAGATAAACATCCGAAATCCATGGGCTGGAAGATGAGAGCTAAGGTCGGAGATAAAAAGAAATGGTACAGGGATGTTGAGGAAGTAATAAGATAATTTTGATCTTTATGAAAGTTATAGAGGCGATAAGAGAAAGGAGATCTGTAAGAAAATTTAAAAAGAAAGAGATTAGACCTGAGGCTATAAAGGTAATTCTGGATGCGGGAAGATGGGCGCCTTCTGCAGGGAACAGACAGCCTTTAAAGTTTTTAGTTCTTTCAAATGAAGAGGAAAAAGAGCCGTTGGCAAAGATGTATGTGGAGGCTTACAGAAGGGAAGCAGAGGATCTTCTTAATAGAGAGGATGCTGAGAAGTACTATAAAAATCCATATGAGGTAAAGAAGAGGATTCTGGGGATGCTGGATCTTCTGGAAAGACAGCTGAGGGATCCTCCTTTTGTGATTCTGATCTGTGGAGATACAAGGCTCTCGAGATCCTATATCTTTGAAGCTGGTTTAGCTGCCCAGAATATGATGCTTGCAGCATGGGAGTTGAATTTGGGATCATGCTGTATAGAGATAGCCACCACTCTGTTATCCGAGTACTTTGATAAGGAGAAACTCAAAAGAGTTTACAACATACCCGAAGAGGTAGATGTTGTTGCGATTGTTCCAATAGGGCGTATCGAAGAAAAACCTCCCAATCCAGGGAGGGAGTTATTGAAGGACTATACATACACGGGATACTGGATCGGGGATTGATCAATGAAAAAAGGAGTTCTGGAAGATCTTGAACCTAAACTCGTATGGCATATATTTGAGGAGATAACAAGGGTACCTCATCCCTCAAAAAAAGAGAAAAAGCTTAGAGAATGGATCAAGAGGTGGGCAGAAGAACACAGAATACCATTTAAGGAAGATGAGGCAGGAAACATTTTGCTCATGAAAGAGGCTACCTCAGGATGTGAGGATTATCCTACATTAGTTATCCAGGCTCATATGGATATGGTCTGCCAGAAAACACCAGATACTGTGATAGATTTTGAGAATGATCCATTAAAAATCAGGATTGTAGATGATTATGTGACAGCAGAGGGTACAACTCTTGGAGCTGATGATGGGATCGGTGTGGCATATGGTATGGCATCTCTGATCTCAGAAGAACTGAAACATGGCCCCCTGGAGGTGCTTCTGACTGTCGATGAAGAGACAGGGCTAACAGGAGCTTTCAATATGAAAAAAGGCTTTTTTACAGGAAAATATCTGTTGAATGTGGACAGTGAGGAGTTAGGAAAAATAACAATTGGAAGTGCTGGAGGAGGAGAAACACATTATACCATCCCTTTAAATTTTGAGAAAAAGAAGGGATGGAGAGGCATCAGACTCTCCATAAAGGGTCTCAGAGGTGGACATTCAGGAGTGGATATACATCTTCCACGATTGAATGCCATAAAAGTTGCAGTCTCAGGAGCTATTTTCCTGAGAGAGAGAATAAATCTACTCCTCAGAGTAATCGATGGTGGAACTTTGCATAATGTGATTCCAACAGAGGCAGTATGTGAGTTCTTAGTTCCCGAAGAAAAAATAGAAGAGGCTATTAATCTACTTGAGAACTGGAAAAATGATATAATATCGAAAGAAAGGGAAAAAGAGCCAGATATGAAGATAGAAATATCGGAAATAAGTGAGGAAATGGCTCTTACAGAGAAGAAGACAGAATCTATTTTGGATTTACTGAATAAAATTCCTCATGGTCCCTTAGCTTTCAGTAAGGAAATGGAAGGACTTGTTCAGACATCGAATAATCTTGCAGTCGTCAGAAGTGATAAAGAGAAAATTGAGATCTTCCTGAGCAGCAGAAGCTCTGTGGATAAAGAACTGGAAGATCTCAGAAAAAAATTGAAGATACTTGGTGAAAAGTACGGTGCTGCTGTTGAACAGGGTGAGGCATATCCGGGATGGCAGCCAGATCCCGACTCACCATTTCTGGGTCTTGTTAAAAAAATATATGAGGATATCCTGAAAAAGGAAGTTTCCCTGAAGGCCATTCATGGAGGACTTGAGTGTGGCATGTTTCTCAGGCTTGATCCCGAGCTTCAGATAGTCTCAATAGGTCCTGAAATAAAGGATGTTCATACACCTGAGGAGAGGGTTTATATCGAAAGCGTTGGTGTTCTCTGGGATGTTATTAAAGGGATAATTGAGAATATGGGGGAACTTAAATAATTTAATGTATTGTTGATCAGATTTTCAAATACGTCTTTTAAGAGGATAGTCCCTTTAACCTTTTTAAACTTCTTTACATTTTTGCTTAGATTATAAATAGCTTCCAGATGGGATATCGTTTCTCTTCCAGATATAAAAGCCCTGGGCGGGGATTGAACCCGCGGCCTCACCCTTACCAAGGGCGCGCTCTACCACTGAGCCACCAGGGCACAATATATGAAAGTAGAACTAATATAAAAATCTATCCCGTTAAGGATCGGGATATCCCTGTTTTGAATACGAGGATCCATGCACCCCCAGCATCAACGATACTCTGAATCGCATTTAGCCCCATTATAACATACCATGGTATCCACTGAAAAGCTTCCTCTGTTGAAATACCAAAGAATACCGGTATTGCAAAGTAATAATTTACTACTGTTGTTGTTATTCCCCTGACTATTATAGCAAGAATAAGTGCTGTAAGAACAAAGTAAACATTCTCAAATATTTTTGTGTCTCTGAACTCGTAATTCCTTGTAAGTATCCAGAAACTGAAATAGAAGGCTATACAGGATATAGCTACGAGAAAATGAGATATGATCTCTTTGTTTTTTAAAAGAAGAAATAATATTCCAAAAAGAACTATCAGTGCAATGGTACTCATCAGCACCCCCAGAGCTGCAAGGAGTTTCTGATTTTTCACCTCGCTTGGTTTCATGCTCAAAAGTGTGGGAACAATGAACATGGGTACAGTTGCCATCCATTTCATGGTAGCTCCGATAAACCCAGCAGGAGAGATAATTGAAAGCGCAAAGAACATCACAATACTTGTCTCCAGTGCTACCCTGAATCCGAAAAGAAAAAAAGCCATCAGGATGGGAACTGCTACAAGATCTATCTTCATTCCCCACTGCGTAGCGATCTTCAATGGTGAGATCTCAAGGACTGCACATAAAGCAGAAAATAAAGCAACTATTGTGATCTCGTTGATCTTCTTCATGAAAAAAACTTCAATGTTCGGTATATAAACTTTTCCAATTTCACTCATTTTTGAGTACTTTGCTCACACCTCTGTACAGTGGTAATGCCAGCAGCATGCCAAATCCCGCCTGAAAGATATTTCCCGGAAGCTCAACAACAGCAGCTCCGTATCCGTAGAGGAAAACCTCAGTTATAAAGTACCCGAGCACCATCTCAGCTCCGCCTACAACAACAGCAAGTATCTCATTCTTCCTGGAAATTTTTCCCACAAGAACACCTTCTATCCCCTTTATAACAAAGGTAAATGGTGCCCAGTTCCCAAATCCACCTATCAGATCCGCCAGGGCGGATCCTACTCCTCCAGCAAAACCACCCATCCTCACTCCATAAAGGAGAGCGGATAAGAATATCATTGAGTCCCCTATATTTATATATCCTTTTGTCTGCGGAGTGGGAATCCTTATGATGAGTGTCCCCACACATACCAGTGCAGTCATTATACCTGTTACAGCCACAGTTGTAGATCTGGACCTGTTCAACATGCATATACAAGGAAATACTTGTATATAAAGTTTTCGCTTGTATACTCTATGGTTTTATATAATCCAGAACTGCATTTCTGTTCTCAAGTATCGCTCTTGCTGTAAGATCTCTATCGTTTCCTGCCAGAACAATGATCAGCTGATTCGCAGTGAAGATATCCTTCTCCATAAAGACATTATATGCTCCCTCTGTTCTGAGATAGTTTATGGAACTGATATCGAGAACCTGGCTCACAATATATCCCACACCTGAATACGCATCAGGCCCTCCCAGAATTATTATTATCCCTTCGTTTTTATAGGAATCAAAGTTGCTCGGGAATATTCTCTGAACATCTATCTTATTGCTCTCAAGAAAGGCCATGAAATTTTCTCCTTCCAGATTCCAGTCTATCGCATTGGAGAGTATAAAAACCTTTAACTTCTCCACATTTACGGTATATGTAGCGGTGTTATTGTTTTCATCCATCTCATCTATCTCTTCCTTGAGATCAACTTTAACTCTGATCTCGGTACTCCCATCTATTCTCGGTGTCCAGTATGTGAAAATGGATTTAAATGCTCCAGCATCAAGCCTTCCCACCTCCTCTTCTCCTATTAAACTTTCGCCTTCATAGAATCCGACTTTAAAGGAACCTATTGTAGATGCTTCTCCTATATTTTTTATTTCTGCGATGATCCTGATCTCTTCATCCACCTTTGGATTCGGATTCGAGAGAGTTATATCCGTGACGGTAAGATCAGAGGCAGAGACATGGATAACCTTGGATGCAGCGTTGTTATCCTCATTACTCTCTGTGATCTTGTTCTCAGGATCAACTATAACAGAAAAGAGATAATCACCGTAGAGGGGATTTCCCCAGTACACAGTTATCGTTTTCGTTTCATGAGCCAGTACCTGTGTTTTCACCTCTTCCTGACTGATAACAACATTTGTTTTCAGATCTTTCAGAGCATATCTCACAACTACTCCATACTGATCCACTCCTGTGTTGTTCTCCACATTTATGTAGATCTTCCCTGTCATCCCCGAGATAAGGTTTTCGGTTTTTATACTTTCTTCTTTAACTTCGAGATCAGGTAACTCAGAGTGTAGATGCACCAGAAGACCAGACAATACAATAAAGAATAAAAATATTTTTTTCATATTCTGAGTCTCTTTAATATCTCATCACCTTCCATCAATCTTTCACAGTAATAACATCTTATGGTGATCGGTTTCTTTTTCTCAACTATAAACTTTGGTGTTCCTTCTCTTCTGGAGATACAGTTTGGGTTCATGCATGAAAGAATACCCTTTATCAGATCTGGGAGTTCTATCTTTCTTTTTTCAACGACTTCATAGTTCTTTATGATATTTATGGTGGACTCGGGAGCTATGAGTGCTATTTCATTAACTTCCTCCTCAGATAATTCTCTGTTTTCTATCTTAACTATGTCTTTTTTTTCAAAAAGGCTGCTTCTCACGTTCATGGCTATCGTCACCGAGTTATCATAGTCCTCAAGCTTTAAGATCCTGACCACATCCATAGCTTTTCCGGGGCTTATATGATCGATCACTGTTCCGTCCTTTATAGCAGAGACCTTCAGTTCCTTTTTCATTCTATCACCCCGAGAACTAAACTTAAAATAGCCATCCTGACAGGAATTCCGTTTCTTGCCTGTTTGAAGTATATTGCATTTTCTGTCCTGTCAATCTTTGGAGATATTTCATCCACTCTTGGTAAAGGATGCATTATTTTTGCATTCCCGAGGAGTTTGAGTGTTTCTGGTAGAATCTTATAAGTTCCCCTTACTTTTTCATACTCTGTCGGGTCAGGGAATCTTTCCTTCTGGATCCTTGTGACATAGAGGATATCTGTTTCACCTATCTCCTCTATACTTGAGATTTCTCTATAGGAAATTCCCCTGGATTTCAGGTATTTTTTTATTTCAGACGGCATTTTAAGTTCCTCAGGCGAGACAAATATTAGGTTTACATTGTAGTATCCTAACGCAGTTGCAAGGGAATGTACTGTTCTTCCATACTTCAGATCCCCCATCAGTGCTATGGTGAGTCCGTCTATCTTCCCGTACTCCTTTTTTATAGTGTACAGGTCAAGAAGTGTCTGGGTGGGATGCTGATTGGCACCATCACCGGCATTTATAATCGGAATCTCCACAGCCTCTGCTGCAAGTCTTGCAGCACCCTCATTTGGGTGTCTTATCACAATGACATCACTGTACTGCTCAACCGTTTTTACGGTATCTGTCAGTGTTTCTCCCTTTGCGGCTGAAGATGTTTTTGCCTCTGCAACTGTTATTACCTCTCCACCAAGTCTTTTCATGGCAGATTCGAAGGATAATCTTGTTCTTGTAGAGGGCTCGAAGAACAGAGTAGAAAGTACATATCCATTCAGTAAATTTCTATTTTTTTCCATATTTTTTTCCATTTCTTCAGATTTCTCGAGGATATACTCTATATCTTCCTTTTTCATATCTCTTATGGAAATAATATCTCTATCTTTCATATTCATAATTACCCCCGGCTTTTATCTCTACATCTATTTTATCCTCTTTCATATTATCTCCTTTCTAAATAGGCATGTGATAATTTATATACCTTTCCAATGATCTCCTCTGTGTTTATAAAAAACTACGCCTTCCCTGCTTCTCCAGCCCTTGTTACTGCATATCTCACTCCCAATGGTCCAAT
>JAGGSA010000077.1 GCA_021159325.1 Methanomicrobia archaeon
TCATAGAATGAGTAACTTCCCTCACACTGGGGAGATGATGAATCTGTAGTTTTTAGGGTGTATGAGATCGTCAATCTTTTGTTTCTTGGTGAGTATGTGAAGTTACTTGTGCTGAAATCGAGTTTGAGTCTTCCCTGAGGATCTGGGTATGTGACTGTGATCCCTGTGATGGGATTTCCATCCACGTCCACTGAAAGAGATCCATCCACATACTCCTGATTGTTATTTAGCTCTTCATAGAAAATGAAATCCGTCCCATTGACATCATCCCACCACGGATTGTCATGGAAGTCATAAATATTGGTATAGTCTAAATCGGTGCATTTTTCGAAGTTTGCTGCGGAAGATACCGTTTTATCAGAGTCAAAATATTCCTGACATTCCAGAGCCACTGTCTGCGAATCTGAAGCAGATAATGAACAGCCACAGCAGTCTGTCATTGTAGCTGTCACTGTGTTTGTGGCATAGTGGTAACAGTAGGTCTCACACTGATCATATCCTGGAGCCTGTAATGTAATGGATGTATTTAATCCTGTAGAGGGATCAACTATCCATATGATCGTGTTACCATTGATCGTTCCACCTCCTGCATCCATAATGGTGAAATCATCCGGTATCGTATCCACAACTGTAATGTTGGATGCAGTCCCTCCACAGTTAAGAGGGCCTGAATAGCTCGCTGAGATATTATAGACTATATTTTCCCCCAGATATACTGTGGGAGAGCTGCTTGTCATGGTGACAGATAAACTGGGAATATTCGTTATAGAGTAACTGCTTAACTCCCATGGTGGAGAGAATACGTTTCCACAGTCATCTGTGTACTCAGGCTTGAATAATAATGTTCCTGAAGAGGCACTACACCAATCCAATGCAGTTAAGGTAAAAGTCAGATTTACTGTTCCGGGATCAATATCTCCCACCTCAAATCGCTTCTCACTGTTATTATAGGAGGCTCCCGAAGGTGAAGCAACATTACTCACAGAAAGTGAGCCAAAATCTACATATAAATAGAAATCATGAGCTGTTCCTGTCCCTGAGTTTGTTATAGGTATCGTGAAATCTGTACCTGAGGAACAGTAGGGTATCGTGAAATCTGGTAAAGTATACGATATCTCAGGCTCCTCAACGATAAGCTGCACACTTGCTTTTGTGGATTCTGTTTCACAGACAGTGGTGCCACATCCCCATGATGCCTGAGCATTGTCCTCCAATCCAGAGCATGCCACAACATCTGCATACACTTCTATTGTTACAGAGTCTCCGGGATCCATTAAAGCTAACTGGGAAATCGTGTTCCATGTGAGAGTTGTTGTCCCATCGGGATTATTCACAACAGAATCTGGAGTCGGTGATGTCTGAACATTATCATACAGTAATCCCGATCCTAAGGTATCCTCTATAACAACGTTTTTTACAGGGCCGAACCCTGTGCTTGTTACTGTAAGTGTCCAGTGAACATTATCTCCAACATGGGCAGGGATGATAGAGGGTGTCTTTGTTATCGTTATAGCTCCAGGCTGGACTGTGAGATATATCGATCCCTGAGAAGATCCACTATCATGTGTAATGTTTACAAGCAACTGACCGGAAACAGCATTACAGGTGACTTCTAAGGTAATTGTTGTATTCCATGTTTCTAAGGGGTCCAGAGTACCGATATTCCATGTGATCTGCTGTCCAGCAACACTCCCTCCTCCAGAGTCTATGATACTGAACCCATCTGGTATGGTAGCTACAGCCACAACGTTTGTGGCTGTCTCAATAGTAGAGGTATTCTGAACAGTAATATCATAACTGTACTGCTCGCACATATTTACACTCGTATTGCCACTCACATTTACAGATAAAACAGGCTGGGGAGTTACAATATTCAAAAAGAATCCACCAATAAAAAAGAATATAACAAATACACTAATCACTCTCTTCACAAGATTATTCTCCTTCATGTAGTTAATAACGTCATCTTATTTATAAAGTTTTTCTTTTTAAAAAAACCAAACTGTGGGAGTTTTTTCAGAAGATAAGCACAATCATAGTTCACAAAACTTAAGTAAACATAAATAAAGATATTTAATAAGATTTTATATTAAACAATATGTTCTTTTCTCTATAAGATCATGAGTATACTATTGTATTCTGATGCAAGCGAAAATTTTTTATTTGGAAAAACTTTATTATTACAGAAAGAGTGAACGGTGTAAATATGCCAGAAAAAGGGCTTAAAAACAAAGCAGGACTGAAAGAAATCAGCGAAACAATTATTAATTCTTTAAATGAGGGGATATGGGTCGAGGATGAAGAGGGATTCTGTGTATATGCGAATCCAAAAGAGGCAGAGATGCTTGGATACGCTCAGGAGGAACTTATTGGAAAACACTGGAGTGAGATTGTCCATTCCTCTGGATATGAGCGTATGAAGAGAGAGAGCGAAAAAAGAAGTAGAGGCATAGCATCCTCCTACGAAACATTTCTGCTAACTAAAAATAAAGAAAAACTTCCTGTCATAATCTCTGCAACGCCTCTGTTTAAAGAAGGTAAGTATATTGGAGTGATAGGTGTTACAATAGATATAAGAAAGCAAAAAGAGCTGGAAAAAAAACTTTCTGCATTATATGAGCTTTCAAAGGAGTTAGCTCTTTCACGTGACGTTAAAAAGATTGCAGAGATCACAGTTAAAGCAATGAAAAAAATTTTAAGATTCGATACTTCCTTTTTCCTTCTTTTGGAGCAAAATTATCTCAATATAGTATCATATTCTGGATTTAAAGAAAATGTGGTAGGAAAAAGTTTTTTTCTGAATGCAGAAAAAGGAATAATACCATGGGTGGCGAGAGAGGGAAGATCATATCTGACAAACAATACAGACAGGGATGATCTTTTTGTGAATATTATAGGAGATTTTGATATAAAATCTGAGATATGTGTTCCTATAAAAATCAAAAATAAGGTAATGGGTGTTCTTAATGCAGAAAGTAGAAAATATAATGCTTTTGATGAGAAGGATTTGGAGCTACTTAAAATTTTGGCATCTCAGGTGGCCATTGCAATAGAAAATGCAAGACTGATGGAGGAGATGAAGAGATCTTCAGAGTTTCAGAGATTGTTTATCTCGATACTCTCCCATGATCTGAAAAATCCACTCACTGTGATAAAAGGATATACCGATCTGATAGCGATCAATGCAGATGAAAGAACTAAAAAATATATATCCAGAATTCAGGAAAGCATAAAAAAGATGGAAAACTTAATAGAAAATGCAAAAGTTTACTCAACACTCAAAGAAAAAAAATATAAAAAAGAATTTAAAAAGAAAAACGTTAAAGATATTATAAAAACTGCTTTAAGTGAGTTAGAAATCAAAGCTAAGGAAAAAAATATAAATATGCTCTCCAAAGTTAAAGGAGTTTATCACATAAAGGCAAATTCTGTGATAGATGAAGTGTTTATCAATCTGATAGACAATGCCATAAAATATTCCCCGGAAAACAGCAGAATTGAGATTGATATAGAAGATACTGAAGATAAATGGAGAATAGGTGTAAAAGACTGGGGAGAAGGAGTTGCCGATGAGTTGAAGGAAGCGATTTTTGAGAGATTTGAAAGAGGAGATGTAAATACCAAGGGAAGTGGACTTGGACTTGCAATAGTGAAACAGATAGTTGATCTTCATGGGGGTAGAGTCTGGGTGGAGGATAATCCAGAAGGAGGGAGTATATTTTTTGTTGAGCTGCCAAAAATAAAATGATCTTTATTTCCTCTTCCATATACCGAGAACATGTCTCGATCCGGAGAGGCTCTGAATCTCTGAGACATAGATGAAGTCCTTATAGACGTCTATAACATTAAAAGAGTTTCCAAAAAGACTTCTCTGTTTTTTGCATGAGAGAGAGTTGGCATTAACAATGAGCGTGTCCTCAATCTTTCTTGCAGAAGGATGAGAAGAGTGACCTGTGAGTACAAGATCTATCTTCAGCCTTGTTAGTTCATAAAGCACATCGCCAGCATCTTCTAAAAGTCCTTTTTCTCTTGTGTTCTCTATCGGAAGAAGATTATGATGAAGAACTACGATTTTAAACTCCGAAAGATTCCTGGAAAATTGCTTTATCTTATTGAGCTGTCCTCTGCCCACCACCCCCACATCTGAATCATACTGAGAGGAGTTAAGAAATTTGAAAGCCACCTTCTTTGTTATGTGTCTCTCTTTTAAACCAAAGTATTTTGGAAAAAGATTGTATCCAAGGTAATTTATGTCTCTCGGTCCCGGAACAAAGAATATGGGCAGATTAAAATATTTTGATGCAAGTGCATAGTTTTTAATTAATCCCTCATTCACAATATCTCCACAGTGAACAATAAAATCTGGATTCAATTCTTCTATTTTTTTAAAGGCATTAAGAAACATCTTTTTGTTGAAAATATCAGTTTCATCTATGAATGTTCCCGCTATCTGAACTATTCTGAATAATTTTTCACTCTCAACATTATATATTCTCTCTTTTTTTCTTGTATAAACTCTTTCTCTTATCTCGTCCATCCTCAGTGTCTTTACTCTGATCTTATCATCAATCTCTATTATGTTAAAGCTGTTTTTATCCCCCAGCCTTGTTTTTACACTGCACATTGTTCCTGCATTTACTATAAGTAGATCCTCCAGTTGGTATATATTTGGATAATGTTTATGACCGCTCAGTACCAGATTCACACCATACTTTATCAGAATATCTATCACATCGCCTGAATTAAAGAGTACATTTCTTTCTCTTCCAGTATTCGGTACCGGAACTAAATGATGATGAAAGGATACTATTTTGATCCTTTTATCAATATATTTTCTCAGTTTTTCTTTGAGCCATAGAAAACTTGAGTTGCTGATTCTCCCTTCATTCATATCAGGAATAACACTGTTAAGATAGAGAATCACATAGTCCTTACCCTCTTTTACCCCACTCAGAGGACCTATGAGATTTTCGAACAGTTTTAAACCCACATTCTTTCCATCATGGTTCCCGGGAACGAATATTATTGGTTTTTTAACCATAGAAAAAGCTTTAATTGCCTCCTCATACTCTCTGAGATATCCTCTATCCACAAGATCGCCTGTATGAATAACAAAATCAACATCAGAGTTATTTATCATCTCAACAGTTCTGTCAAAGCTTTCTTTGATAATATGGGGGAAGTGGGTATCTGAAATATGTGCTATCTTCATTCAATCACTTGAAATCTGTGTCTCAAGATTAAATTTTTGAAGATCTATTATGTCTTTCAGTGAAAATATCCCTATAAACTCTCCCTTTTCTTTTATAAGTATATGTCGTACCTGAAAATTTGCCATTATATTAAGAACTTCTTCTATCGGTACAGAACTGTCACAGAAAACTAAATTTTTGCTCATGATTTTTTTTATCTTCTCATCAACAGAGAATCCCTTTGCAATACCATCTATTATATCCTTTTTCGTCAGAAAACCAACTATCTTCTCATTTTCCAGAACAGCAAGCGATGATATTCCAAACTCTATCATCTTTTTACATGCATTTTTTATTGTTTCATTTTTATCTATACCCATAATTCCCCTTGTCATGAATTGTTTTATCGGTATTCTGGCTTTTTCCACATTTAAGAACAATTTCATACCTCCTTTGCCAGTTCTTTTGTCATACTATCCATTATGAAATCCAGACTATCATCCAAGGAATTATTTTCTATGAGAGGTACACCATGTTCCTTAGCTTTATTTACTATGAAATCCTGTATCTCAAGTATCCTCTTAAATTCTTTAACATAGAGTTCAGCTTTCCTGCTCGTTCCATAGGATCTTGCATAAAATCTATTTATGTACTCTTCTTTATTTTTTAAATAAAGTATAAAATGAAATATCTTGGAATTTTCTTTCTCTGTATCGATGTATCCTGGAACTAAATGAATCCCGTCGATAACAAGATTGATTCCCTCCTGTTCAGCTCTTGAGATCACAGCCTCAGCTCCAACACTCACATATTTAACCTGTGTTTCAAAGGCGTATATAGTCCTGTTTATATACGGACTTGGAGGTTCAACTCTGCTGTATGCTTTAAAAGATGATGCGTGAAGCGTGGGAAGAAGTTCTTTGGATATCATCTTTCTCATAACCTCTCTTACAGTATCTGTGCCTATAATGGATCTTATACCGAGCCTGTATCCGAGATCAAATGCTATTGTTGATTTCCCTGTCCCCGTTCCTCCACCTATCAGTACTATTATAGGTTTTCCAAGTTCTCTGAACTTTCTCCAGACGAGATAATTTTTAGCTTCTTTTTTATATCCTTTATCGTTTAAAAACTGATATATAATCTCCATAAGCTGTTCTGAGTTTATTTCCTCTGTTTTCTTTTTTTCGAGCATATCTCTTATCTCTTCTGCAATATGATAAGCCTCAGCAATCTCCACTCCTGCCCTAGTTAAAGACCTTGCCAGAATTCCCCTTGAGAATGGAAGTCTGTATTTTTTTGTCTTGACAGTGAACATTACTATATACTTAATAAAACTATATATTAAAAGGTTTGGACTCTGGTGTCGTGTCACAAGATATAAATATGAGAATGAGAATTAACATCAAGGAGATGATAAAAATGGCAATGGCATTTATCCAGATAGGTGTAGAACCAGGAAAAGAAGAGGAAGTGAAAAAGAGCCTGAAAAACCTGAATTATCTGTCCTGCAAAATAGAGGAAGCATATCTAACATATGGAGAGTTTGATGTGGTGATGAAGATCAGTTCCGATGCTACAGAAAATATAAATCATTTTATAATGGCTCTGAGGAAGGTAAAGGGTATCAGAAGAACGGTAACAAGTCTTGTTATCGGTACGATATAGATAAATTTATTAATGACCTTAAAGACTTTCATTCATGAAGATCGTAATAATAGGAGGAGGAGCAGCAGGTACAAGAGCTGCCATAGAGCTGAGGAAAAGAGACAGAAACTCGGAGATATATATTATAAATGAAAAAAACTACAGAGAGTACTCTCCATGCGGAATGCCATTTGTGTTTTCTGGCGAGGTAAAGAGTTTTGAGGCTCTGCAGACACTGGATAAAAAGTTTTATGAAAGAATGAAGATAAATCTCATTCTCGGTAAAAAAGTAAGAGAGATCGATACTGAAAATAAGAAAATTATCTATGACGATACCGAAATGGAGTATGATAAATTGATTCTTGCCACCGGAAGTTACGCATTTGCACCTCCGATAAAAGGTATTGATTCAGATAATGTTATAATCTTCAAAGATATGGATGACGCAAAAAGGATATATGAGAAGATGAAGAGAGCAAAAAAGGCAGTTATCATAGGAGCTGGATTGATAGGGCTGGAAACAGCTTACGCATTTGTAAAAAATGGTATAAAAGTAACAGTAGTGGAGATGCTTGATAGAGTGTTGCCTGTGATGCTCGATAAAGACATGGCAGAAATAGTTAAAAAACATTTAGAAGATAAGGGAATTGAAATATATCTCAATGAAAAAGTCCTGGAGATAGAAAAAACAGTGAAAACAGATAAAAGGGAGATAGAAACTGATTTAGTTGTTATATCCACGGGAGTGAGAGCAAATATCGAACTTGCCAGAAAAACAGGGATAGAAACAGGCTACGGCATAAAAGTAAATGAAAAAATGGAGACGAATATTAAAGATATTTATGCCTGTGGGGATTGTGTTGAATGCGTGGACTTCATAACTGGAAAGCCTATAATGAGTCAGTTGGCCACCACAGCAGTGAGACAGGCAAAGGTGATAGCAGATAATATAGCGGGAAAAGATACTGAGTTCAAGCCTGTTTTAAATACCTCCATAACAGAGTTATTCGGACTGGAGATAGGGAGTACAGGATTAACATCTGTGAGAGCTGAGAAGGAGGGAATAAAAGTCCTGATTGGAAAATACAGAGGAAAGACAAGGCCTGAATATATGGAAGGGGAAGATATAGTGGTGAAGGTAATAACTGATGAGGAGGGAAGAATCCTTGGATCTCAGATGATTGGAAAATGTTTGATAGGAAGAATGGATGCGATATGCCTGGCAATACTGAATAAAATGAATGTAAAGGATCTCGCAAATATGGAATACTGTTATGCTCCTCCTGTTTCTCAGGAGTTTGAGCCGATGTATATCGCATGTGAGATGGCTGCGAGGAGATTGAGGTGATACACCAGATTTTCTTCTGGTGAGAATGTGGCCATAATAGAAACGAAGAAACTGACCAAGAAATTCGGAACATTAACAGCTGTGGAATCTCTTAATCTTAAAATAGAAAAAGGAGAGATATTCGGGCTGATAGGGCCCAATGGATCCGGGAAAACTACCACAATCAAAATGCTCTGTGGTCTTTTACTGCCCACATCAGGTACTGCATATGTACTCGGGAGAAAAGTTCCGGATAAAAGTATAACTCAATCCCTGGGGTATATGCCACAGGAAATGGCTCTGTATGAAGGATTAACTGTACATCAGAATATAGAATTCATAAATTTAGAAAAATGGAGAGATTCTCTTTGAAAATGCGTTTGATGGAATATACCAGAGTACTCCTGAAGGTAGAATAATCTCTGTAAATCCAGCACTTGTGCGTATGCTTGGATATGACTCAGAGGAGGAACTCCTTGGTGTTGATATCTCACATGATCTTTACGCAGATCCAAAGGAGAGAGATGTTTTGATTAAAAAACTGGAGAAGAATGGTGTACTCAGGAATGTTGAACTTGTTCTGAAACGCAGGGATGGATCTCTCATCACAGTACTTGAGAATTCCCGTGTCGTCCGGGATGAGGAGGGCAATGTACTGTATTATGAAGGGACATTAACAGATATAACTGAACGTAAAAAAGCAGAAGAGGAGTTAAAAACTCTTTTTGAAGCCAGCAGATTGATAAACTCAACTACAGATATTAATAAGATATTTAGATTTGTCTCCGATTCTGTTCAGAAATTGATAGGATTTGATAATCTTATAATCTTTTTAGTTTCTGAGAATAACAGAGATTTATATCCTGTTTATGTTTCGAAAGATGTCAGAGAAAAGATGAAAGATCTGATCCTGAGGTATGGGGAGGGGCTGGTAGGGTACTGTATCAAAAACAGAGAGATAATGCTTGTGAAGAATGCAAATGAAGATAAAAGAGCCAAAAGAATCCCTGGATTAACAGAGACATTTGTTTCTCAGATACTTTTTCCTCTTGTGATAGAGGATAAATGCGTTGGTGCACTACATATCTCAAAAAGTGTTTCCAATGCATACAGAGATAGAGACATTGAGATTTTAAAACCTCTGAGTGAGATCATTGCCTCAGCTCTCAGAAATCTATCATTTTATAATAAAGTTAAGAGACTCGATGCGAAACTCAGGAAAACATTACCAGAAAATCTCAGATAACATATATCCTGTCCTTTTCACCATAGTATCTTACCTTTTTAAAATAATAAGCTCTGGCTACCATTGCGCATATAAATGCGTCTTCTTCATGTTTGTTTCTGAAAACATATTTTTTCAGTTCATCTTTTAATTTTTCTCTTGACGCATGGGGATATGTTTCTATCACCTCTTCTTTGATCTTATTTTTAAGGGAGATAGCCCGTTGGGTAAGTTTCTGCATGCCTTTGAAGGTCAGAGGTAGTATTCTGAACTCCTTCCTCAGTTCAAGATCGCATTCTCTGAAATGTTCACCATAAAAAGAGAGAGGAGCATCTATAGCTATGACTTTGGGGCTATGTTTCTCTATGAACTCTAAGATTTCGTTATCGCTATGTAAAGACTCTAATATTACCTTTTCATTTATGAGAGCTATTCCGGTAATATTTTTTTCATCACCGGCGAGATCTATACCGAGGAACATGGTATTATATTGAAAGGGTACGTTAAGTTTTTTT
>JAGGSA010000072.1 GCA_021159325.1 Methanomicrobia archaeon
ATCTTGATATTAGGAAAAAATATGGGTGATAGAAAATGAGTGATACACAAACTCTTAGAGAGCATTTAGATCGCATGACTCAGGAGTTGAATCAAATAAAGAAAATTGTTATCGGATTAGAAGATAGGGATAAAGAGAAGGCTGAGAAGGCGTGGCATGATTTGATGATGGCATCTAAAGTGATTTCACGGCAATGGAAAGGTATTTCTACCGTAGATGAGATCAGGGCCCAAAGGGAGAAAAAATGGTGAAATATATAACTCTTGATAGTGCTGTCATCGTTGCAGCTTTAAGAGAGCAAGAAGAAAAAACTATACTTAATCTCCGATGCTGAAACAGAGTCATTAAAAAGCTTTACAAATGATCAGAGAGTGAGATCAGATCTATGAAAATATAATTGAAAGAGGCGATTAAAATTCAGTGCCAGATCCCTCTGATCGTTAAGTTTTTATATTGTGCAGAGTATTAACTACACCGAAATTTATAAAAACCAAAAGTTTTTAAATAGTATAGAAGATAGATTTTAAGTTATCGAAATAGGAGGTAATTAAAATGGCAAAAGAAAAACCTCATATGAATGTGGCATTTATAGGCCATGTAGACCATGGGAAATCTACACTTATAGGTAGAATGCTGATGGAACACGGAGACATAAGAGAACAGATGATTAAGAAGTTCGAGGAGATGGGTGAAAAGGGTAAAACCTTTAAATTCGCCTGGGTAATGGACAATCTGAAAGAGGAACGAGAGAGAGGAGTCACAATAGACCTGGCACACAAGAAGTTTGAGACCGATAACAGGTATATAACAATTGTGGATTGTCCGGGTCACAGAGACTTCATCAAGAATATGATTACCGGTGCCTCACAGGCAGATGCAGCGGTACTTGTGGTCGATGCAAAGGATGGTGTAATGCCCCAGACAAAAGAGCACGTTTTCCTCGCAAGAACACTGGGAATAAAGCAGTTAGTCGTTGCGATAAACAAAATGGATCTTGTGGATTACAAACAGGATAGGTTTGAAAAGGTAAAGGAAGATGTTACCAAGCTCTTAAAGCTTGTTGGGTACAAACCTGAGGATGTACCTATTGTACCGACATCTGCCTTCAACGGTGAGAATGTAACAAAACCAAGTGACAAAATGCCATGGTACTCTGGAAAACCACTGATGGATGTACTTGATTCACTGAAAGAACCAGAAAAACCAATAGATAAGCCTCTCAGACTGCCTGTCCAGGACGTCTTCACAATTACCGGAGTTGGAACTGTGCCTGTAGGAAGAGTGGAAACTGGAGTAATGAAGGTAGGAGACAATGTTATATTCGAACCTGCATCCACAATCCTCGGAAAACCTGTGACAGGAGAGGTAAAGTCCATAGAGATGCATCACGTTGCACTTGAGAAAGCTGAACCAGGAGACAACGTGGGATTCAACGTGAGAGGAGTAGGTAAAAAGGATATAAGGAGAGGAGATGTTGTGGGACATGTTGACAATCCTCCAACTGTGATCACACCGAAAGACTCATTCAGAGCACAGATCGCTATTCTATCACATCCCACTGCTATAACAGCTGGATATACCCCTGTCTTCCACTGTTACACCGCTCAGGTAGCATGTACCTTTGAACAGTTGGTCGCAAAGCTTGACAAAAAAACAGGTGGTGTAGCTGAGGAGAATCCGAGCTTCTTAAAACCTGGAGACGCAGCTCTTGTGGAGATCAGACCAACAAAGCCAATGGTCATTGAAGAGTACAAGGTGATTCCTGAGATGGGAAGATTCGCCGTGAGAGATATGGGAATGACGATAGCCGCAGGATTCTGTGTAGCCATACACAAAGGATCCAAGAAATAAAGGGGATAAAATTGCAGAGAGCTAGGATAAGACTTGCTTGCACAGAACCAAAAAAGCTGGATGATGTCTGTGAACAGGTAAAGAAGATCGCAGAAAAGACTGGAGTAAATATCTCTGGCCCCATACCTCTGCCCACGAAAATACTGAGAGTTCCTGTGAGAAAATCTCCAGATGGCGAAGGTACGGCGACATGGGAACGCTGGGAGATGCGAGTCCACAAAAGACTCATAGAGATAGATGCCGACGACAGAACAATGAGACAGGTAATGAGAGTAACGGTGCCAGAGGGTGTGAATATAGAGATAGAGTTAATCTCTTAATTTTTTTATTTTTGAATTTTTCTTTTATTCAGGTTTTTACTATATATAATCCATGTTCTAAACCTTCATAGCAAAGTTTTTTAATGAAGAGAAATACAGAGATCATGAGCATATTGATTATAGTGGGAAGCAAGAGCGATCTCCACATAGCTGAGAAGGTAACAAAAGTTCTGAATAAAAATGATGTGGAGTACGATCTCCAGGTTGCATCTGCACACAGGGAACCCCAGAAAGTACTGGATATTATAAAGAAGAAAAAATACAGGCTTTATATCTGTATTGCAGGGCTTTCTGCTGCACTGCCAGGATTTGTGGCCTCGCATACAGATAAGCCAGTGATAGGTGTTCCTGTCTCTGCAAAGCTTGGTGGACTGGATGCACTCCTCTCCATAGCACAGATGCCAAAGGGTGTCCCTGTAGCATGTGTTGGAATAGATAACGGAGAGAATGCAGCTCACTTAGCTCTGAGGATACTGAATGTATAGAACTGTGGATTCCAGAAATTATTCTATGAGAGCCTCTTCAGAGAAAAGCATCGAATCTCAGATTATCCAAATCACTCCTAACCTAAACCTTATAAAGTAAGAAAGATTAATCTTCACATGAGATATATAATTGTTACAGGAGGAGTGCTTTCAGGGCTGGGAAAGGGTGTAACAACAGCCTCCATTGCAAAGATTCTTCAGAGCATGGGTTACAAGGTCACAGTTATCAAGATAGATCCGTACCTGAATGTGGATGCAGGGACGATGAGTCCCTTTGAGCATGGGGAAGTTTTTGTTCTTGACGATGGCGGTGAGGTTGATCTTGATCTTGGAAATTATGAGAGGTTTCTTAATGTTGATCTCACAAGAGATCATAACATCACAACAGGAAAAATATACAAAAAGGTGATCGAGAAGGAGAGGAGAGGTGATTACTTAGGGAAGACCGTCCAGCCAATACCTCATCTCACAGATGAGATCAAATCTGAGATAAGAAAAGTTGCGGAAAAATATGACTTCACTGTTATAGAGATAGGAGGAACTGTCGGTGACATAGAGAGCATGCCTTTCTTAGAAGCATGCAGACAGTTATCATGGGAGGAGGATGTTGTTTTCATACATGTGACTTTAGTACCCAGTTTGGATGTCGTTGGAGAACAGAAGACAAAGCCAACGCAGCACTCTGTGAAGAAACTTATGGAGACCGGTATCTCCCCTCATATCATAGTCTGCAGATCCAAAAAGGAGTTACTTGAAAAAACAAAGAGAAAAATAGCGCAGTTCTGCAATGTGAGTGAAGATCATGTGATAAGCAATCACGATGTTGACGATATCTATAAAGTTCCTCTTTTACTGAATGAACAGAGAATAGGAGAAAAGATAATCGATAAGTTTGGACTGAGGAGAAAACCCAATCTCGAGAAATGGAGAAGCATAATCTCAAGAAAGTGTGATAAAGATGTTACACTTGCACTCGTTGGTAAGTACATCGATCTCCATGACTCGTATATAAGTATAAGAGAGGCACTGATGCACTGTTCATATTACACAGGAGTTAATGTGAAGATAAGATGGTTGGAGTCAGAAAGGATGAAAAAGGAGGATCTTGAGGGTGTTGATGGTATTTTAGTTCCAGGAGGATTCGGCATAAGAGGTACAGAAGAAAAAATAAGCGCTATAAATTATGCAAGAGAGAAAAAAATCCCATTTCTTGGAATATGTTTAGGATTCCAGCTTGCAACTATAGAATATGCGAGAAGTATTGGACTGAAAAATGCAAACTCAACAGAGTTTGTAGATACCGATGAACCTGTGATAGATCTGCTTCCAGAGCAGAAAAAAATAAAAAATATGGGTGGAACAATGAGACTTGGTGCATATAAAATAATACTTGACAATCAGAGTACTGTTTATAATCTGTATGGCTCCAAGGAGATATACGAGAGACACAGACACAGATATGAGGTGAATCCCCAGTATATCGATATACTGACAAGGGACGGATTGAAGTTCACTGGAAGATCTGAGGACGGAAGAATGGAGGTACTGGAACTTGAGGATCATCCCTTCTTCCTGGGGACCCAGTATCATCCTGAGTTCACCTCAAGGGTGGAGAGACCATCTCCTGTATTTATGGGGCTTGTAAAGGCAATGGCAAGATACTCTAATCCATAGACCTTAAAAACATGCCTCTATCTCTTATATTCCTCAGAATTTTCCCATCCCAGAATCCTATCCCCAAACATTCATTATGTGAGTTCAGAACTAATTTTTTCCCCTTTTTCAGATCCCCCTTTATTATATTCTCCTTAAAAACATCTCTACCATAAAGAAACAGTTTTTCTCCTATTTCGTTAACTGTTATAAGATTTTTCTTAGCATGTTTTGCTATCTTAAAAGCGAATTCAAGTGATATCTCGGAATCTTTTATTTTTATACCAGCAGCTCTTGTGTACTCATTTAAAAATGGAATCATTTCCTTTCTAAGGAGATAAAATTCCTTCTTTATCTTTACAAGTTTATATTCACCAAGATCCATCTTCACTCCATAATAATCAAGAATCTTTTTCATAATCTATCCACAACTTTCCTGACCCTCTCCACATATTTCTCAGGTGCTGAGATAATCGTGGGATACTGTAGCTGTTTTGATTTCTTGAGGATCATATAATCCTCAAAGTTTTTTATTCCTTCATCGAAAACCTTTATCTCTATCCTTTTCAGAGCCTCCAAACCCGGAACATCCACGATACAGTAGTTTTCGGGTATACCCGCCTTTTCACATATCTCCTTCTCCAGTTCCTTTCTCTTTTCAAAATCAAGATCCATCTTCATATACCTGACCACCTTGAACAATCTTCTGTATTTCAATCTTCTGTATATCTCCTCCGGAAAACCTCCATAGCTCTTCATCTTACATAGAAGTTCACAATCTGTCATTTCCTTTATCTCCTCCATTCCTTCCTTCTCTATTATCCTCTCCACAGCTCTTCCCAGCATACTTTCACAGATCCTCGCAGTTTTGTGAAAATAAACAGAAGAGTACATGAGGTCCCTTGCTATGAGCATTCCCTCCACAGCAAGAACACCCTTCCTGCTTATTCCAAGAATCCCATCTCTGATCTCTATGGTCTTCAGGATCCTCTCCACATCTATAATTCCATGTGCAACCCCCGTGTAATGTGAATCCCTCAAGAGATAATCTATTCTATCGACATCGAGATCCCCTGAGATTATCTGGGATCGGTACCCCTTTTCTCTATGTTTTATGATCCTGATAATTTCTTCAGGATTTACATCGTATCTCTCAAGGATATCTGCAACTCTGAGTACATTCTCACAGGCGAGATCTGTATGATCTTTTTTAAGATATATCTTTGATAGATACTCAAGTGTATGGGAAAAAGGCAGATGACCTGAATCATGAAGAACTGCTGCAGCGTTTAGTATATCTTTTTCAAGACTCAGCTCCTCACATATCTTATTTGTAAGATAATAAACACCAAGTGAATGTTCAAATCTTGTATGATTTGCACCGGGAAACACAAGATTCGTCAATCCAAGCTGTTTGATATCTCTGAGTCTCTGAAGCTCTGGAGAATGCAGAAGCTCCAGAATCATCCCTTCTATCCTTATGCTACCATGGATCGGGTCATGTATTATCTTATATTTCATTGATTTATGAACTCTCCAGAGAGATAAAAAGATTTCCATGAGATCTTTTAATACTGATTATTCTTTAGACCAAAACATTTATAAAGAAATTAGGTGTACCTAATTTATGAGACTGGATCGTGTAAAAGAAGGTACTAAGGTACAGATAATCTCCATAGGTGGAGGGAAAGGAGTAAGAAGAAGATTGACAGAACTGGGGATATTTCCAGGAGAATACGGAACTGTAGAGAAGAATAGTTTCGGCCCCATCCTCCTGAGGATAAATGGTAATAATATAGCACTTGGAAGAGGAATAGCTGCCAAGATTGAGGTGAAGGTGGAATGATCATTGCACTGGCAGGCCAGCCGAACTCAGGAAAATCCACGATCTTTAATCAGGTAGCTGGATATAAAACTGTAACCTCAAATTTTCCTGGTAAAACTGTTAAATACACGAAAAGCAAAGTAAAGATGGGGAAAGAGTTCGAAGTCGTTGATCTTCCTGGTACTTACTCTCTAACTTCCTCAGATCTGGCGGAACTTGAGGCAAGAAACTATATTCTGCAAAAAAAAGCAGATGTTGTCATCAATGTGATAGATGCCTCAATTCTTTCCAGAAGTCTTGAGCTCACAATTCAGCTCACAGAGCTGGAGGTGCCAATAGTAATATGTCTGAATATGATGGATGAAGCCAAAAAAAAGGGTATAAAAATAGATACAAGAAAACTTGAGGAGATCTTTGGAGTACCCGTTGTTACCACAGTAGCAAACAAAGGTATAGGGATAAAAAAACTTTTTTCTACAGCCTTAGAATGGAAAAAAAAGCCCAATTGCTTGAAATACAGCAAAGATATAGAAAAAATAATCAGTATGTTGAGTTCAAAAATAAAAAATGAACCCAGGAGACTGTATGCTATAAAGATACTTGAAGGGGATGAGTTTTTCGTATCTCAGACAGATATAGATTACAGGAGATACCAGGAGATCATTGAGAGGGAACATGGGAGACCATGTGATCTTGTAATAGCATCTGAGAGACATGCTCTATCCATGAACATCTTTGAAAGGGTAGCCACAGTGGGTACCCCGGAAAAATCCTTTTTTGATCTCGACAGGGTACTGATGGGCAAACTCGGATATCCCGTACTTGCTATAATTTTATACACAATGTTTTATCTTGTCTTTAAATTCGGGGGTGTTTTTGAAGATCCTCTCCTTAATTATTTTAATGACTTAGCATCCCGAATATTCCTTGGAAATGCTCTTTTACATAATATCATAGTTGGATTAATACAGGGATTTGCCGGTGGGATCGGGATAGTGCTCCCCTACCTCTTTCCATTGCTGATCTGCCTTGCATTCCTCGAAGACACAGGGTATATGCCAAGGGTAGCTTTTTTGATGGATTCATTTTTCCATAAAATAGGTCTTCATGGAAAGACCCTGATACCTTTCATGTTAGGATACGGATGCACAGTTCCTGCTATCATGGGGACGAGAATCCTTGAATCCGAAAGGGATCGTTACCTTGCAGGATTTTTAGCTGCATTTATTCCATGTTCTGCTAGAACATCTGTCATATTTGGAATAGCTGCATTTTATCTTGGACCTATGACAGCATTTCTTCTCTATATAACAAATATTATATTTATTGGTTTTCTGGGGATAATCCTATCAAGAATTTACGAGGAAAAAACCCCTGGATTAATTCTGGAGATACCTTCTCTGAAAACACCATCACTGAAAAGTATGCTTCTGAAAACATGGCTGAGAATAAGAGAATTTATCATTATAGCATGGCCTCTGCTGATTCTGGGGAGCATTGTACTGTCTCTTATGGAGTACTATGGATATGATGAGATTGTAAACAATCTTCTCTCTCCTGTCACAATACTCCTTGGTCTCCCTGTCGCTGTCGGAACAACACTTATATTCGGAATTTTGAGAAAAGAACTTTCCATGCTCATGCTGATTCAGGCGCTGGGAAATTTAAGTATACTCTCAAAAACACAGATGCTGACATTTACCGTTTTTATAATGTATTACATTCCGTGTTTAGCAACGATCGCAGCTATGATCAATGAATACAGGGTTAAAAAGACTGTTTTGATCGTTGTCACTACGGTCATTGTGGCACTGATCCTCGGAGTTATTGCGAGGTTCATAGGAGATGCGGTATGGTAACAGAGAACACAGAGGAGTATCTGGAAGCAATATGGGTCATAGGAGAGGATAAAAGCAGGGTACGGATAATAGATCTGGCAGAATATCTGAATATAAAACCTCCAAGTGCATTTGAGAAAGTTAAAAAACTTGAAAAAGAGAAGCTTATAACTTATGATAAAACAGAAGGAATAAAATTCACAGAAAAGGGAGAGAAAAGAGGAAAGCAGATCATAAGAGCTCATAGAATCCTTGAATCACTTTTTTCATATCTTGAGATCAGTGAAGAGGATATGGAAAAACTCTCCTGTGCCTGTGAACATGTACGTGAAGAAACAGTGGATAAGATCTGCACATTTTTGAATCATCCTGAGAGATGTCCCCACGGTAAAAGAATACCGAGAGGAGAGTGCTGCAAAAATATTTAATGGTATGTACCTTCACCGAATACTAACAGAGAAGATTTCTCTGAAAAAATATATAAAAAAATTAAAAATAGTGTTTTCAGTGGACTGGAGGGGATTTGAACCCCCGGCCGCCGCCATGCCAAGGCGACGCGCTACCAGACTGCGCTACCAGCCCATTATCTGAGTAATGTTTATCTACCTTTAAAAAATTTTCTATAAAAAAGAGAAAGAAACTATTCCTTCTCATTTAAAAACTATCTTTGATACCTGTAAAAGGAAAAACTCTCAATATCTTCTGTGTTTCTGATAGCAATCTTTACAGTATACAGGTCTTCCTTCCTGAGGTTCGAACGGAACTTCACATTCCATACCACAGTCAGAACATATGGCTTTATACATTTTTCTTTCGCCAAAATTTCTACTTTCCATTTTTTCACCTTATTTTATTTCTACCTGAAAAATCTCAGGCATTCATTTTATGATCATGTCTTTATAAAGGTTTGCCATGAGAAGATCAGATTTTTCAGATGGTATTACTCAATCAGATTCAATTTTGTTCCTGGATCATATCTTCTTTCCAGTTTTTCCGGGAATATTTCTATAAAGAACTCACCTGTATAGGATATAATACCCTCAAACAGATGTCCTGCCTTTGTATCACCTGAGATATCACCAAGAACAGAGTGGAGATGTACTGTGTATCCCTTCTCAGAAGATATATCACCAAGACACGAGATAAGCTCCGTATTCTCATTTATCTCTATTTTGACATATTTTTCTCCTGTGTAGAATCCAAGGACAGCCTTTTTCAATGATCCGATCCCCATAACTCTCCCGGAGTTTATTCTGTATTTCTGGGAGACTTCCCTGATCTTTGAGACGATCTCCTCATCCATATCCAGCCTGAGAAATATTGTATTTTCATTGAGTTTTTTTTCTAACATGATAAAAAGATACAGAGAGACTTAAAAAAGATTATCCTCTCATTTTATCCATATAGCAAACTCTTCATAGGAAGGTTTATCTGTTAATTTTTTGAGAGAACCTCCATTTTTATCCATTATGAAGATGTCTATCTGAGAATCATATCTTGCACTGAAAAGAATAAACTCTCCATCGGCTGAAAAGGAAGGTAAATACTCCGCCATTCCTGTATGTCCCGCCCCTCTGAGATCGATCAGATCTGTACCATCTGAACGGATTTTGAATATATGCCATACCCCTGCTCCAGCATTTTCTTCATTGCCTTTTACAGGCTTTTCAAATACTATCCATTTTCCATCTGGAGAAAAGCTATCTCCCTCAGCATTGTTCTCAGGATCTGTGAGTCTC
>JAGGSA010000009.1 GCA_021159325.1 Methanomicrobia archaeon
ACATTGGGCTATGGAGATATACACCCTATGGGACTAAGTAAAGTTGCAGCCTGCATTGAATCATTTATAGGTGCATTTTTTATTGCATTGTTCGTTCTCGTCTTCGGCAGAAAAATGATGCGGTGAATTTTGAGATTTTTACCCCACGAGATTCACCTGTTTTTTGACAATCTCCAAAAATTCTTCTGCGAATTTAATAACGAACTCTGCTTCTTCTCTCGTGATAAGGATGCCACCATACATCACGTTGTGTCTTGAGAGTCTGATTTTGTCAAAAGTGTTAAGCGCCTTGATAATCTCATCTTTTTTATATAAACATTTAAGCGCAACGCCGAGACAGTAATGGCTTCTTTCGGTATATCCTCTTACAAAGAGAAGGGCTCTTGCTGAGTGAAACCCGCTGTTATATGCAGCAATCTCGGCCATTTCGTACTCCTCAGTTTCAAGATTCTTTCTTGCAGATTTCAGAAATCTTTCCGCTATCTTCAGGGAATTGTCAACTCTCCTCGTGGCTCCGGGATCTTTTTTAATTAATCCTTTATCAATACATTCTTCGAATTTCATAGTTCAGCACCGTCAATAAGAATGTGATTCCTTAGAATATTTTCAACAAATACGTTTCTTTCCTTTTTCATTTTTTCCCATTTATAATAGGGTATTATTGTGAGTTGGACTTCTCTTTTTAGGGATTTCTGAAGAGCAAGAATTTTATCCTTGTTTACATCTTTCTCTTCCCCTATGATTAAGATATCAAGATCGCTTCTCTCATCGTACTCCCCCGATGCAAAGCTTCCATAGATCGCAAGGGAGATATAATTCCCCACCAGTTTTTCAATACCGAGTTCCTTGAGCAAGATGACGTAGTAGGTACTCTTCAGTTCCATTACAGCGATATTATCATTGTTCAAACTAAAGAGTTTAAGATTTCCCTTTCTTTTAAGATGCAGAATGCCATCCCTTTCGAAAAGGTTACAGTAACTCCTTGCACTTCCTGAGCTTATCTTCAGCTTTCGTGAGAGATCTCTGAGATGTATCTCTGTAGAAGGATGTGTGATAAAATACTCAAGCACCTTGTTTCCAACGAACTTCCTGAACTCCTGCAACATACAATATAATGAACAATCGTTCAATATAAAAAACTATCGTTCATTTTATTGCACAATGGCATCTTCTCATAAATCAACTTTATTATTTCCTCTTCTTAATCGGGGGATAGAGATCGAACTTTTATCACGACAAAAATATCTCATTCTCTATCTTTTCAGGAAGATATTTATCAGCTACAAAACTTAAAGATTTGTTAGCAAGAGCCTGCTGTTCTATCCTGACTCCTTTTTTCAGTGCAAGTTTTAACTGTCTCTGCCACTCCTTTGTTTTGAACCATGGATACTCCAACTCCTCTTTTATCCTTTTCAGATCCGTTTCTTTAAGTTTCTCTGTCACGTTTTCCAGACCGTAAGTCTCTATATCATCGATGGTCATTCCAACAAACTTTGAATCCGGAACAGACAATCTGTTTGAAAGATAAGCTAAATTGATCGATCCCTGCTTTATAGTTGAGTAGATATACCACCCGTAGGGATCCCCATCTGTGAAAACGATCACAGGAAGCTTTTTTTCCTTATGTATTCTTTTTATAAGACGTCTTACTCCTCTTGGAGCCTGTCCCTGACACGCCACTATAAGAGCCTTGTTTTTCTGAGCAAACTTCTCCTCTATTAACCTGTCAGCCATTGCAGCTGTTTCCACTACAAGGATATATCTTGCATTCACCCTTTTGAACTCGATCTCTTCCACATTTCCAGGTACAGCCCATCCACCTCTGCCAAGTTTTGAACAGTTGAACTCATCTTCTCCATCTTTTATCACTATATCACCGTACAGGTATCCACGTCTATCCGCCGTGAGATTTAACTCTTCTCTCAAAACATTCAGGCTCAGTTCAAGATCCTCTATTATGGGATTGGACTCATCCTGATTTTCAAAGGTATTCTCTTTCTTTGTTCCTTCAATTGTGTGTTTCAGAGCATAATAAAGCTCTCTTATCCCTGCATGTTTGTTTTCCTTTATTAATTCGTTGCAGTAAGAAGCCACTAAGAGAGTCTGCATGAATTTTCGGGTATGTGCGATGTTGAGATAATATCTCTTGGAGTATTTATTTCCGATAACGAGAAATCCCTTATCTTTATCATAACTGACATTACCGAGACTTCTCTGTGTTATCTTTATATAGGGATCTCTACCCTTCTCCAGCTGTTCCAGAACTTTTCTACCCAGTTCTTCCAGTTTTTCCTCTACCTTCTTCATGATATTACCTACGCATATCTTTTTTCTATAAGTTTAATAAATAGATCTTTCACTTTATCAGGATTTTCCCCTGTGAGTTTTGATAATGCCTTACTTGATTCCGGAGCATACTTCATCAGGGACTCCTTTCTCTGTTTCTTCTGATACGCTCTTCTTTTCAATGAGAGAAATCTTTTCAATCCCCTGCATGCATCCATTATCCCGAATCTTATCTCATTGTATATCTCCTCCTCCATGGCGACAGCCTGTTTTCCAGCCGATGTATACGGGATATGGGTTGAGACTATATTCACAAAGAGTGTCAGGGGAGTTGAATCTGGATTCACACCGTATCTTCTCCAGTCTATACTTTTTACGGCTTCATTTATGACACAGCCCCCCTGGTCAAATACCAG
Organism: Methanomicrobia archaeon; assembly: GCA_021159325.1. Classification (GTDB taxonomy): domain Archaea; phylum Methanobacteriota_B; class Thermococci; order Methanofastidiosales; family B48-G16; genus B48-G16. The sequence continues at coordinate 2,703 of JAGGSA010000009.1, forward strand.
GGGGCTTCTGTTGGCATATCTTATGATATCTATTCCTGCTTCGTTTTTCCCTCCGTAAGCAAGACCGATCTCAACTATGAATGGAATACCTCCTCTGTATGTTTTTGGAGATCTTGTAACAGCTATGGAGAACTCTGGTTCTACAAGAGAGAGTCCCTTCATTATATTTTCCTCACCTATAGGGATAAGCCCTTCACTGGAAGGAGCCATGAAATCTATTTTTTTGAATGCATCTATTATTTTCTCTGCATCCTTCCATGTCAGTCTGTGTGTATTCATCTCCATGGAAACTCCACTTACTCTCTCTATCTCATCCAGCTTTTTTTTCGATATTCTGGAGAGCTCTGTTCTCAAAAAGCTTCCCAGTTTTCTTGTTTTTGTATTTCTGGCCATCACAAGAAGATCATCAGTGGTCATTCCTTTTGGATGAAGTTTCATTATCTTGGGGGGTTTGGGTACCTCTTTGGAAGATCTTGGAAATATGATCTTTGTTCCATCGGGCTCTATGAACTCTATCCTCGCATGGGGATTTGCTATGGAAGACATCCTGAGATAGTTGTATGGGGAGTATCTTGATCTGTTGTATGTCACATCCTTTGCTTCTATGATGATCTTCGTACCCCTCCATCCATCGTTTTCAATCTTTGTTTTCTCTATTATTTTTCCTGCATTCTTCTGGAGATCGAGGTTCATCCTCACCTTCCATACCTCATCTCCCGTGGATGATATTATGGTGGCAGGCTGTCCTGTTGTGACCTGAGAGTACATCACAGCACCGGATACTCCTATACCCTGCTGACCACGGGACTGCATATTTCTGTGAGCCTTGCTTCCTGCTAACATCCTTCCAAAAACGTCAGGAATGAACTTCAACGGAATACCCGTGGCATTGTCTTCCACACTTATCTCATAATGAGACTCCCCCTTCTGGTCGATCTCCACCCTTATCTCAGGTAGAATTCCTGCCTCTTCGCATGCATCGAGGGCATTTGTTACCATCTCATGGATAAGGATGGTCATGGATCTGATTTTACCTGTATACCCAAGCATATCTGCATTTTTTTTGAAAAATTCAGAGACACTCAAAATTTTAAACTCCTTAAAAAGATCATCTGCTGATTTCATTTTCTTTCCTTCCATAAATTTATCTTCTCTGCTCTTTTCTTCTCTTTCACAGATTTTTCTAAATAGTAATAAGCTGTAGAATGAGGTTTTCCTTCCAGTAACATCTCAACAGCCTTTTTTGCATCATAGACCTCCTCAAACTCTCCTATGAAGGAAACTGTCTTGCCATAAACGGAGATATAGGCACCTGTCATACGTTCTATATACTCTCTTGTCTTACCGTTTTTTCCAATTATTCTCCCTTTCTCCCTCAGAAGACTATTTTTAGTCCTTGCATACTGACTGATGTCAATAATCTCCAGTATTTTTCCATTTTTAAATAGTTGAAATGCCTTTTCTGGAGAGAATCCTCTTGCTATCGCTTTGACAACATCCTTTGCCTTCCATACAGCCAACGGATCCGCATTTTCCTTTTCAGATATCCTCACTACACCATCTTTTATGAGTATGTTAACATTAAGATTCTTCTCTATCTCTTCCTTTATTTTTCCCTGTTTTCCAATTATTATTCCTATTCTTTCCTGGGGGACTCTTATAAACTCCTCCTCCATAATATCACCCTAAGATTTCTTTATAGACCTCTTCAAACTCAGGAGTTTTGATGTATTCAGAGAAATATCTGAGTATATTCTTTATGTCTCTCTCCAGAAAATCCATGGCATTCGGGTCTTCAAGTACAGTACCCTGGGAGAAGTCTATAAAATACATCTCTTTATTGACAAGAATGTTGTACTCGCTGAGATCACTGTGAACTATTCCAAGATCATACATTGTTTTGATTCTTTTTATTATCTCCTCAAAATCTTTTTCTGGATCTTTTGGGCCAACATCCTTCATTCTTGGATATGGAACTCCCTTTTTTCCCAAAAACTGCATTAAAAGAACGTTGTTCTCCACAGTTATGGGTTTCGGGACTTTAACTTTTTTATAGACTCTCATGAGATTTTTGAATTCTCTTTTTGCCCATGCATATGTCAGTTTTCTTCTGCTTCTTGTTATGCCTCTGAATCTTGGATCAGATAAAATGTAATCCCTTATATTTCTGAAGGAAGATGTTGCGATTCTGAAGATCTTTATAGCAATACCTCTTCTTTTTCTCAGCCCATAAAAGATATTTGCTTCCTTTCCAGTGGAGACTATACTCTCAACAGAGTCAAGGTATCCTCTATTCTGAAGATTATAAAGTGTCATCATGGTGGAATGATCAAAAACCTCAGATTCGATTCTGAACATTTCTGAATCTTTCTCAAGTCTTTTTTCTTTTATAAGACCTTCCCTATATTTCAAAAAACCACCATTATAACCAGTTTCTATCTAAATATCCGTTTCTTACAAGCCATTCTGCCTGGGCTCTTGTATATCTGTATATTATGTCTCCCCTCTCCTCACTGTTCAGCTCCCATGGTTCTACAAGAACTATGTTTCCAACTTTTATCCATAATCTGTTTCTGAATTTTCCGGGAACTCTGCATAATCTTGTGTTTCCATCAACACATCTCACTCTCATCTTTCCAAATCCCATCATCTGCTCAACTATTCCTATCACCTGGCCACTTTTCGGCACCCTTGCTCTCGTTACAATCTCTTCCTCTTCAGACAACAAATACCCTCCTTATAAAGCTTAATTTAAGCTTTTCTTTCCTTTGATTTGGGTCTCAGTCCTTTATACCCACATTTTCTGCATCTTTTTGCTCTCCATGCATTTCTGGCATTACATCTCATGCATATCTTTACATGGAATAATCTTCTTTCAGCTATCTCAGATCTCATCTATATCACCAATAAACTTTTTCTGAATCTCTACTATCTCTCTGCTGTTTCCTGCCTTTGAGTATTCCTCAAGCATCTCATAATTCAGATCGATGAAAACTCTACCCCAACTAAACTTACTGAGAATATTTAAAGCTTTCTCTTTTTCATTGAGGATATACAATGCTGCAGCAAGAGCTTCCACGGTGGATAGTTTTGTCGGCTTTCCATAATTTACAGGGTTTGCAGCTATGAGATACGGGAGGGCTCTCGAGTTCTCTCTGTACTTCAGAAATATCTCCCTTGATCTTTCCCATGAGCAGTCTAAAGCAAGTATATCTCTTTTATCTTCAGGAGAAAATGCTTTTTCACTTAAAGGATTCAAGATCGTACATCTCGGTATCTTTCTTACAGGGATGGCAAGTTTCAGTCTTATTAATTTCAATCCTGTACATTTTTTTGGGTCACACTGTTTCATGTGATATATATAGAGTTTCATGCAAACACCAGATAAGCTGTTGAGATAAGAGTAATGAGAAACAGAATATACCCTTCTGTTCTTTTTTCATAGCACATTTCCAGAAGAGTTCCCATCAAAAAACCGCCAAGATGCGCTGCATGTGCAATATTTCCAACAAGATTATAGTATATCAGAAAAACAGTGAAGCATACATAGAACAGAGAGATCAAAATCAGATAATTCTTATATTTTCCTTGATATAAAACAAGATCCCCACCGATAACTCCAAAGATAAACCCTGAGAGACCGACACATGGTGTATCTGTGGTGGGGTATATGAGAATATAAACAATCGCTGAAAAAACTGTAGTTATGAAAAAAAATACAGCATACCTCTCTGTTCCTACCTTTTCTTCAAAATAATACCCGAAAAAAAGAAGAGCCAGAAGATTGAAAGCCAAGTGCGTTGATGATGAATGGAAAAATGCATAGAGAATAAAGTCCTCATAGGAGAAATAGGAAGGATTCAATCCAATAAGGGTCCCTGTTTTTATCTGATATATAAAGACTAAAATCGCAGTTGAAAAAAGAAAAAGTGTAAATTTTCCTTTCATTCTATCTCCTTAACATCCTGTAAGAGAGAACAGGGTTCTTGACGGCTTTTATATTATCCAGCCTTTTTATTTTTGTGTTATGAGGTGCTGATTTTACAATTTCAGGGTTTTCATAGCATTCTTTATATATCTTCCTCATCACATCTATGAAGTTATCCAGTTCTTCTTTCGATTCTGTTTCTGTTGGTTCGATCATCAGAGCTTCTTTTACGATCAGAGGGAAATAGATCGTTGGTGCATGGATTCCATAATCAAGTATTCTTTTGGCAATGTCCAGTGCGGTAACTCCTGTTTCTCTTTTTATCTTTTCACATGAAAGAACTATCTCATGTTTTCTCAGTTCGCTGTAGGGAAGTTCGTAAAGATCTTTCAGTTTCTGCGCAATGTAGTTTGCATTTAAAACAGCTCTCTCAGAGACTCTTTTAAGAGAGTTTCCCATCGTCAGGATATACGCATAGGCTTTTACAATCACTCCGAAGTTTCCATAGAATCCTTTTATCTTTCCTATGGAGTGTTTGATATCATATTTCAGATAATATTTTTTTCCATCATACTCCACCACAGGATATGGGAGATAATCCTTTAAAAACTCCTTAACACCTACAGGTCCTGAGCCGGGTCCTCCTCCCCCATGGGGTGTTGAGAATGTTTTGTGAAGGTTGAAATGTACAACATCAAAACCCATATCCCCTGGCTTAGCATATCCCATCAACGCATTCAGATTGGCTCCATCATAGTATAACAATCCATTTGCATCATGAATTATCTCAGCTATCTCCTTTATATTTTCCTCAAAGATACCGAGAGTGTTTGGATTCGTAAGCATCAATCCTGCGGTCTTTTCATTTACCGCCTCGTGCAAAGCATCCAGATCCACACATCCCTTCTCATTTGATGGGATCTCAACGACCCTGAACCCTGCCATTGCAGAGGAGGCTGGATTTGTCCCATGTGCGGAGTCAGGAACGATGATCTCATTTTTACTGTATCCATGTGTTTTCAGATATTTTTTTATTATCTTTATCCCTGTGTACTCTCCATGAGCCCCGGCGGCTGGCTGAAGTGTTATATTGTCCACTCCAGCTATTTCGCATAGAGCTTTTCCGAGTCTGTACATTATTTCAAGGGATCCCTGGATACTGGACTCATCCTGATATGGATGTATATCTGTGACCTTTTCCCATGAAGCGATCTCCTCATTTATCTTCGGATTGTATTTCATTGTGCAGCTTCCCAACGGATAAAAACCAGAATCCACACCATAGTTATTCTGTGAAAGCTTTATATAATGCCTCACTATATCAATCTCGCTAACTTCAGGGAGATTCAATGTTTTTCTCCTGAGATTCTCGGGGATCTCTATCTCTACATCCTCTATCGGAGAGGGGAGAGAATAAGCTTTTTTACCCTCTTTTGAGTACTCAAATATAAGCATCATATCGCCTCCAGAACTGATATAAGCTTATCTATATCTTCTTTGGTATGCATCTCCGTAACACAGTATAATGCCGTATCCTTCAGATCAAAGCCTATTCTGTCCAGAATAACTCCCCCCTGAATATTATTCTCTAAGAGCTTTTTATCTATCTCTTTCATGTTCTCATGGTGTACTGTGAACTCTTTAAAATGCAGGGAATTGAACAGAGGTGCTTTGAATCCTTTTATTTCATTGATTCTCCTCATGGTGTAATTTGCGTTCTTCATACAGAGTTCTCCAATTTCCTTCAATCCTTTTTTTCCTAAGAATGCTAAATAAACAGCAGATGCAACAGCACAGAGAGCTTCGTTTGAACATATATTGCTTGTGGCCTTTTCCCTTCTTATGTGCTGTTCTCTTGTCTGCAATGTCATTACAAATCCTAAGTTACCATCCAGATCTTCAGTAGCTCCTATGAGCCTCCCCGGCATCTTTCTTATAAGGTTCATATCATTTTTTACACCGAAGATTCCAAGTAAAGGTCCTCCAAAACTCATGGGATATCCCACAGATTCTCCTATGGCTATATCTGCATACTCCCCCGGTGGCTTTATGATTCCGAGGGAGATCGGATCCACACCCGCCACTATAAGTGCATCATTTTTATGCACTATCTCTTCGATTTCTTCCAGATTCTGTTCAAAATACCCTAAAAATGTTGGATTTTCAATATACACTCCACAGCAGTTATCTATATTCTTTTTTAAATCCTCCAGATCAATTCCATTTTCGTCGTATCCTATTTCCACTATCTCAAGAATATCCTCCGTATACGTTTCTAGGACTTTTTTTCTTTCAGGATGGATATTTTTCGATATGATGAATCTGGGTTTTTTCTTTACCCTGTAGCACATCAGAGCAGCTTCAGCCAAGCTTGTCGCCCAGTCATACATTGAACAGTTCACAACATCCATATCAAGAACCTCTGCCATCAATGACTGGTACTCGAACAGTGCCTGGAGCATCCCCTGTGATACCTCTGCCTGGTAGGGAGTATATGACGTGTAAAACTCATTTCTTCTCATTATTTCCTTAACAACGGAAGGAATATAATGATTGTAAACTCCAGCACCAAGAAAATTCAGCATTATCTTATTTTTATCAAGTATTCTTTTCATTTCCTTTTTTACCTCTATTTCACTTTTTTCATTCCAGAGCTTAAGATCACTTCGCAGATCCTTAGGAATATCAGAAAAAAGCTTTTCTCTTGTAAAATTCATCTCTTTCAGCATCTCTTCTTCAGAACTATCAGGAATGTATCTCATTGAATCACCTTTTTAATAGTCATACATATAAGTTATAAAATTTTTGGTTGAAAAAATATGGAGGAAAATTTATAAATTTCTAATAGGATAAAGAAAATGAAATGCTTATAG
>JAGGSA010000032.1 GCA_021159325.1 Methanomicrobia archaeon
AAGGTGAAAATATGATAACAGTATCGGTGATAAAAGCAGATGTTGGAGGAGTACCTGGACATTCAAGGGATAGAAACCAATTCTTTTATAAAATATAAAATGCTATTTTACCAAGATCACTTGAATATCATTAACATTTGTATTTGTCGGGCCAGTATAAACCAATGAATCTATCGCTTTGAAAAAACTGTATGAATCATTATTATCTAAATATTCTCTTGCTTCTAAACCTTTCTTATTAGCAATTTTTATAGTGTTTCCATCTACTATAGCACCAGCAGCATCTGTCATCCCATCTGTTCCATCGGTACCGACAGAAGCTATACATATATCAAGATCTCTGATCTGGATTGCTGCAGAAAGGACTAATTCCTGGTTTCTTCCTCCTCTTCCATTTCCTCTTATCGTAACAGTTGTTTCTCCTCCAGAAATAACTGCAGCAGGTTTTTTTAAAGGATGATCCGAATAATAAATCTCTTTTGCAATAGAAGCCAGTACTTTACCAACTTCTTTTGCTTCTCCTTCAATGTATGAACTCAGCAACAAAGTATTATAACCAAGTTCTTCTGCTTTCTTTCTTGAAGATTCTAAAGCCATTTTGTTATTTCCTATAACAAAGTTTGAAACTCTTTTGAAGATTTTATCTTTTGGTTTTGGGGTTTCTCCTTTTTTAAAAGAGGTTATAATGCTTTTCGGAACTTTTTCTTTGAGATCGTATCTCTCCAAAACTCTTATTGCGTCTCTTATGGTAGTTGGATCAGGAGAGGTTGGGCCAGATGCTATGGCATCGATGGGATCACCCAAAACATCAGAGAGTATAAGAGAAACAACTTCAGCAGGATATGCCTTTTTTGCCAAAAAGCCCCCTTTTATCTGAGAGATATGTTTTCTTACAGTATTGACTTCTTCTATATCTGCACCACACTCCAAGAGTAATTTATCTGTTTTCTTTTTTTCTTCTAAACTTATACCTTGCTTAGGCAAAACAAGTAAGGATGATCCTCCACCGGATATTAATACAATAACCAGATCATTTTCTTTTGCTCTTTCCAAAAGTTCTATAATCTTTTTTGTACCTCTTATTCCATTTTCATCAGGTATTGGGTGAGAAGCTTCTATTACCTTTATTTTTCTTGTCTTGTACAGATGTTTGTACTTAGTTATCACGATTCCTTCAAATTTTTTATCTCCTAAGATACTCTCCATCGCAAAAGCCATCTTCGCAGAAGCTTTTCCAGCACCTACAATATATACATTTTCAAATTCTCTTAGGTCATATCTTTTTTCCTTTATAATCAAAATATCGTTCTCTAATCTTACTGATCTATTTATGCACAACAAAGGATCCACTGATTTTATTCCTTCTTTTATTATTTCCAGAATATCTTTTTTCATTTCGCCAACTCCTGATATTTGTACATATCATACAGTTTCAATTTTTAAATCCCTTTAATTCTCTATTTCTTTATTAAATGTACTTATACTTGTGTTTCATAAAATATTCTATCTGTTTTTCTATTATTTCCTCAGCCTCTTTTTCAGTTTTGTTTTCAACTTCTCTAACAAAGTAGGCATATCTACCCTGCCAGAGAATTCTCAATCCATCCAAATCTTTCATTTTTATAGCTTTGAAAACAAGATCTGCCCATTTGTCTTCTGGAAAATAAAGGTTATCGATTTGATCCCCAAAGGGCTTGAACTTCTTTAAAAATTTGTTAGTTTTTATTCCTTCTTCATATTCTTTCTTAAAATTAGAAAGAAGACTTTCTTTATCTACTGTTATTTTCGGAATCTCCTTTTCTTCAACGCTCCCGATCCTTGGAATCTCCCTTATTTCATCTTTTATTCTATCCCTATAGTACTCTATGAGGTCAAACATAGTTCCCATTACTTGATAAAACATGGGAATCAGAAGTTTTGATGGATCTTTGTACTCCTTTGTGGATTCATGCTCCTTTACACCCAAAACAGCCTCAACAATATCCATATCTTCACATGCAGCAACTACCGTTATGAAAATATCTATCCCAAATTTTTCTGGAAATAATCTGTGATTAAGGAGTATATCTACAAATCTTTTTGACAGTCCATATTCTCCACCTATAGGTTGTCTTACATCCAGTCCAAAAAGAGTCTTTGTCAAGGGATATATTAGATGGTTAGTTATAACACCATCGTACTTACTCCTTAAATAAAATGGGACTACCAAATCTCTTCCTTCCAGAATGGGCTTGCCCAACTTTTCGATCCACTCTGGTTTTATACTTAAAAGATCCCCATCTATCAGTATAACTCCTGAAGCTTTATCCTTCGCTATTTCAAAAATTGTTTTTACACCATTTCCCTTACCCTTTTCTCCATACTGCTCAGTAACTATTTTTTTGGCCATCGTCTCTGTATTCTCTGCTATATCTATCGTTTTATCCACTGAAAACCCATCTGATACTATTATCAAATTTTTTCCGGGTAATTTCTTCAATCCCGAATCTACAACTTCAATAACATTTCTTATCGTTTTTTCACAGTTTTTTGTACATATCCCAACAGCTATCATGGCTTCACCTTCTCCAAGATATTATTTCATAAACTTTAAAAAGTATTCTATTCTTTTCACGCGGGATAGAACTGAGTTCTTCTATCCGTCATGATCTGTTTTGGTCTTTCATATTTTTCTATAGAACTTTATGAGTAAGTCTGGTTTTCTTGAGTTTATTTCAAGTCCACTCCGTCCTTTCTCTTATAAACTCTCCACCAACGTCTTACAGTTCGTATACTTATTTTCAATGTTATAGCAATGTCTTTCTCATCTCATCATTTCACCATATGTGTAGTTTTATTTGCCATTATAAATAAACTACGTATAGATGTAGAGAAAAGTACCGATTAACCGAAAACTATTTAAGTAAAAAAGAGAAAGATACAAGGGGTAAGAAAATGAAAAGTGTAAAACATATAAAGGAGGTTTAAAAAAATGAGTAAAAAAAATATATTGGCTATGTTAATAATGGCCACAATGGTTTTAAGTGCTTTTAGTGGATGTATTGGTGAAAAAGAAACTCCAACGACTACAACAGCTCCTAAGCCATCGGCAATTGTATTTAACTCGACTCAATTGCGGCCTCCGCCAGAAACAGAGTGGGTAACTACAAAGTTGCTCCCACAATTTGAGAAAGAAACTGGTATAAAAGTAACATTTGTCCCGGAGGAGTATGTACCCTTCGAAAGTAGATTGATAGGAGAGGTGGAAAGTGGAAACGTGAAGGTTAGCGTTGCAGGTGGGCTTTACGGAGACTTTTCGCTTCTAATGGAAAAAGAGTATTTAACGGACTTAACGGGAATCGATCTCCCAAATAGAACCTTCATAAAGACTTTCTGGGATCTGAGTTTCTATAAGGGAAAGCAGGTATTTGTACCATGGATGCAAGCCACATACATACTTGTTGCGAACAAAAAAGCTCTTGAGTATCTTCCAGAGGGAGCTGATATGAACGCTCTGACATATGACCAGTTGATTGAGTGGGCAAAAAACATTTACGAAGCTACTGGACAGAAGAAATTCGGACTCCCCGCTGGTCCAAAAGGACTTTTACACAGATTTGTCCACGGCTATCTCTATCCTTCATATACCGGCAAGACAGTCGCAAACTTCAACACTCCTGAGGCAGTGACAATGTGGGAGAAAATGAAGGAATTGTGGAAATATACGCATCCATCGTCTCCTATGTGGGATGCCATGGGTGAACCTCTTCTTGCAGAGGATGTCTGGATAGCATGGGATCACACGGCTAGATTCAAAAATGCCATAGAAGAAAAGCCAGATGACTTCGTAGTTCTTCCTTCCCCAGCAGGTCCTAAGGGTCGAGGATTCATTACGGTAATAGCCGGATTGGCGGTACCGAAGGGAGCCCCGCACATAGATGAAGCGAAGAAACTAATTGAATACCTGACCAGGCCAGAAACGCAAGTGGAAATAACTAAGGGTGTTGGATTCTTCCCTGTTGTTGAGGAAGCAGCCGTAGAGCTTCCGGAAGGACCTCTAAAAGTTATAGCAGAAGGAGTTGTCGCACAATCAGGGGCATCGGATGCTATACCTGCGATGTTGCCAATTGGACTTGGTGAGAAAGCTGGAGAGTTCAGTACAATTTACAAAGAAACTTTCTATTCCATCGTGATAGATGGTGAGCCAATAGAAGATGTGCTGAGTGCCCGCTGGGCAGAGCTTAAGGCACTGTACGAAGAAACTGGTGCGCCATACCCTGCTCCAGGTTAAGGTGAACACTTGAGGTCGGCAGTATGAGTCCTAAGCGACAATCACTTCTTCCTTTTTTTCTTATTTTGCCCGCAGTAATCTTTTTTCTGATTTTTTTTGCATTACCCTTAATCTCGGGTATTCAGACCGCTTTCACAACACCTGAGGGGGAACTAACACTTGCCAACTTTGAAAAAATATACGGAAAGAGTTTTATAAAGGCGGTATTTAATACTCTCTCACTAGTTGCTATCATTATACCAATACAACTGGCACTTGCTTTGGTAATAGCTCTATTAGTTAATACGCGACTTTTTGGTACTTCAAAATTTCTCTTCATTTGTGCGATTCCAATCGCCTTATCTGAAATTGTTGCAGGTATCATATGGCTATCTATTTTTACTGAAAAGGGATATCTCAATGTCATGCTCCATACTTTAGGCTTTTTAAAGCAACCTACAATTTATCTTTCCTATGAAAAGCCGGCAACCCTCTTCATGACTATAGCATTAACGGAGATTTGGAGAGCAACTGCTATAGTTATGCTAATTATTCTCCCCGGACTTCAAATGATCCACAAAGACTACTTTGATACTGCGGATATCTTTGGTGCGAGTAGATTGCAAAAGTTAAGGTATGTTACCTTACCCATGCTCAAACCGACCATCAGAACCTCTCTTATTATAAGAACAGTACTGGCTTTTCAAATGTTTGCCCCTGTGTTGGTTCTTGCTGGACGAGCATTTCCGGTACTTGCTAGTGAAACTTATCGTATTCAATTTTTTACTCGTAATATCCATCTTGCCGCTGCTTACGCTCTAATTATAATGGTAATCTCAACTGCTTTCGTTCTGTTTTATATGAGATCATTACGAACGAGGTGGTCTGCGTGAAAAAACAGGAAGTAATTTGCTACATTGCAATGGTGATTATTTCCCTCTTTGTACTCGTACCGATTATTTTAATCACAATAGGAACTTTTACTCCTCGTCTTGAACTTTATAAATGGCCAAGAGGTTTGATTCCAAGTAGATTTACGTCTGACTCATTCATCAGTTTTGCTCAATCTTACGGTGTTATGAACGGACTGAAAAACAGCATTACGGTAGCAGTTTTAACTGTGATATTCTCTCTCCTTATTGGAATACCAGCAGGGTACTCTCTTTCTCGTTTCAAATTCAAAGGTAAAAGTCTTTTTACAGTTGGAGTACTCACAACTCGAATGTTTCCTATCGCCATTCTCGCAGTACCCCTGGTCAAAATTTACATGGGGCTGGGTATCTACGATAGCATTCTTGGTGTTGCTTTTATACATACGATTTTTGCATTTCCTTTCGCGATTTTAATATCCCACAGTATTTTCGCAAGTGTGCCGAGAGAATTTGAAGAGGTAGCGATGGTTCTGGGATGCAGTCGTCTTGGAGCTTTTAGACGAACAACATTACCCTTAGTTGCGCCTGGAATAGCTGCAATTGCGATCTTTGCATTTATAATATCTTGGAATGAAGTGTTTGCCGCCACACTTTTAACACTCCATAACAGAACTCTTCCAGCACTCATCGTCGCACGATTGGAAGCTACAACACTTGATTTTCTCTTTGCGAGCGCTTTCTTTATGCTTGTGCCGTGCCTGGTTTTTATTTTTATAATTAGAAAACGATTGCTTAGAATGTGGGGTATAATCCTAAGATAAAATGGAGGTATATATATGGCAGAAGTTAGACTTGAAAATGTTTGCAAAAGTTTTGGAGATGTAAAAGCGGTGGATAATATAAGCTTACATGTTAAAGATGGAGAATTTATAGTACTACTTGGTCCCAGCGGATGCGGAAAAACTACCACACTAAGATGCGTGGCAGGCTTAGAACATGTAGATGAGGGAAAAATATTTATAGATGAAAGGGACGTCACCAATCTTCCACCTGCGCAACGAGGGCTTTCAATGGTGTTCCAAAGTTATGCTGTTTTTCCTCACATGACCGTATTTGACAACATAGCATTTGGCCTCAAATTGAGAAAAGCATCCCCAGATCAAATTAAAGAAAGGGTAAAAGAGGTAGCATCTCTGGTACAGATCGAGGATCTCATCGATAGATATCCCTATCAACTCAGCGGTGGCCAAAGGCAACGTGTCGCCTTAGCGAGAGCCTTGGCAGTGGAGCCAAAAGTTCTCCTATTGGATGAACCTCTCAGTAATCTAGATGCGGCACTTCGTCTGCAGATGAGGGCAGAGCTTAAGCTCCTTCAAAAAAAATCGAAAGTCACAACTTTATATGTCACTCACGACCAAGTCGAGGCGATGAGTATGGGCGACAGAATAGCCATTATAAGAAATGGTTCACTTGAGCAAGTTGACACGCCAGAAAGAGTGTTTAATCATCCTGAGAACACATTTGTCGGGAACTTTATCGGGAGCCCCCCCATGAATATGCTTGAATGTGACGTCGTTGAAGGGGGCAGTATCGCTATTGGAAACTTTACATACAAACTCCCCGAGAGTGTGGTAAAAGCAATAAGAAAAACTAAAACTTCGAGAGTCATACTGGGTATACGACCTAAGAATATTACAATTACAAAAGAGAAAAGAAAAAACGCGTTTATGGCAAAAATTGGAGTCATAGAACCAATAGGAGAAGAACTTGTCGTAAACTTAACAGTAGATGGAAAATTACTCAGAGTGATAGCGAGTCCCTCCCAAGATCTTAGGATGGGTGAAAAAGTTTGGCTCACACCTGATACCAGAAAAATCCATATCTTTGATAAAAAAACAGGAAAAAATTTATTGTAGAGGAGGAAGACGCTTGTAGCTTTAGAATATGTATAGATTTTGTTCTGCTCAAAGTTGAGATAAGTATATATAATCTCACAGAGGCAGTTTCACTTCTCTTCCTTTTTTTGAGGATATGTATCCTGCAATCGTTATCTCAAGAGAAGCTTTTGCATCTTCTCCTTTTATTATGGGGTCTCTGTCCTCAAGGATACTATTCACAAATTCATTTACATTGGACGATACACCTGCTCTTCCCAGATCCGAAAATTCTGCCTGCCCCTTGAATATACAAAAATCACTTACTGGCTCATATAATGGTTTATTTATTAAAATCGCCGTATCATCCGTTAATACCTCCAGAGTTGCATTCATCCATGGAGCTTTTCCAAAAGGATTCGTCCAGCCACTTATCAGATACACTAAAGCTCCATTTTTAAATTCGATAATTGCATTACCAAAGTAATCATCTTTATCTATCCTAGCATAAACCCTGATTGCATCGCTTTCTACCAAAAACCGTATTGCATCAAGCATATGCATGCCAATGTCACCAAATCCTCCAAAACCTGCCATCTCACGATCAAAAAACCATGAAGTATCAAAGTTTTTGATGTTTATCGGGTTCATTCCAAACTTTACCGCATAAATATACTGAACGTCTCCTTGGATGAGTTCCTTCGCCTTTCTAAGGGCGGGTTGCCATCGTGTGTTAAACGGGACCATAAATTTGATACCACCTTTTCTCGCCGTTTCTATGATCTCATCAGCTTCTTTCATGTTTACTGCTATTGGTTTGTCGCATAAGACGTGCACACCGTACTCTGATGCCATTTTAACGATTTCCGTGTGTCTAAAAGGTTCTGAGGCTATATATATAGCATCCAAATCTTCGAAAAATTTTTCCTCTAAGGTATCAAAAAATTTGCAACCTATTTTTTCTGCATCTCTTTTTGCTATCTCGATATTTGCACCAATTCCACATATCTTTGCTATTTCAACGTTTGGATGACTTAGAAACGCTGGAACATATTTAAGCACATGAGGATGTGCATAGCTCACAATACCGATATTCAGCATCTTATCACCTTTCCTTTTTCTATCGATTCCTCAGCCGCAAGCGTGATTTTTAATATCTCGTATGCTTCTTCTTTGCTTACAATCGGCTCTTCACCTTTTTCTATACAATGCACAAACTCTTTCATCTCATCTCTAAAAGCATTCAGATCAGTGGATAAAAGTGGAGAATATCTTGGGAATTCGATTTTATCCTTGATGACAATCATTGGATTCGTATTTTTATCGCTGTACTCCATTCTCCCGTCTGTTCCTATGATATCTAAGGAGGAGTAGAATGGTGCATAAGCCTGTGGAAATGCCCAGCTCACATCAATAAATGCCGTTTCTTCTTCTAACTTTAAAAAAACAGTTACCAGATCATACGTGTTATTCTCTTTTGCCTCTTTTCGGATCATTTTCCCCTTTGCAAATACCTCCTTTACATCACTTTCAAATATCCATTTCACCAGATCCACACAGTGCACTCCCACATCCAATAAGACACCTCCACTTTTCTCACTATCCCAGTACCAAGAATTTGAAGGGAAGGGAAGCCAGCTTCTCTCACATCTCCTTATATATTTTGGGAGTCCAATTCTTCCGGAACTAATGTTCTTCTTTATCTCCCTCCATCTTCTATCAAATCTTCTTGGATGCGCTATATACAAATCTTTGCCACTCTTTTCAGCAGCTTTTAACATCTTTTTTGCCTCTTTTAATCTCCTTGCCATCGGTTTCTCACATATAACATGCTTTCCTGCCTCAAGCGCGTCTATGCTTAATCTTGCATGTTCATAGGTCGGAACACAAAGGTCTATTACGTCAATATCATCATTGCTCAGCAACTCGTCCATATCTGTATAATGATTCTTCGCATTAGCAATCTTACATGCTTTCTCTGCTTTCTCCTTAACAATATCGCATGTCGCAGCTATCTCCACACCTCTTATAGATTTCCATGCATAGATATGTGATAGATTACATATATTTCCATTTCCAACGATCGCAACCTTCATTCCTATCCCTTCCAAAACGTTTCTATCTCTATAGGAGAGATACTTAAAAAGTTTTTGCAAGCAATTCTCCATTACATCACTAAATTTATCACTATAAGATTTTTCAAAGTATAAAAGGAGTACCAAATCAGTGAGATTCTAAAAGAATTTATTTATCTTTAAAAAATTTACTACTGAAA
>JAGGSA010000109.1 GCA_021159325.1 Methanomicrobia archaeon
GCCTGAGTTTCTGGAAGGACTGAGAAGACCATTCCCTTACCGAACATCTCCTCTTTCTCTGTGACACTGGCTATTGCAGAGGATGCTGCAGTCCCCTGTCCCATTGCTGAGAGTTTTGTAACTCCTACCGCTATCCCCGCACCTATACATCCCAATCCAACAGAAACATTCTCTATTAACTCTCCACTCATTATACCCGAAAAGAATAAGATCAGTATTGCTATTAATAATCCGTATATAGCCTGTGTCTCTGGAAGAATGGAAAAAACCATACTCTTTCCCAGGGTCTCCTCTTTTTCAGATAGAGCAACAATACCAGAGCCCGCTGCTATTCCCTGTCCTATAGCTGAAAATCCAGCGAATCCAACAGCTATCCCTGCACCCATGCATGCCAGTCCTGTAGCAAGAGGAATCTCACTGCTGCCAGAGATCAATCCTGTTTTGACAATTATGAGGACAGCAATCAACAGACCATAGATCCCCTGGGTCTGTGGGAGTGCCTGAAGCATCAGTGCCTTGGAGAATTTGGAGGAGTCCTCTGCCACCACCCTTGCACCCATACTTCCAGAGATTCCTGTTCCTATTCCTGATCCAAGTCCCGCTCCTCCAACAGCTATCCCTGCTGCTATGGCACAGAGAGCAGCCCCCTCACTGATCACTCGATCACCTCTGTAAGGTTTCTCTCCATCTTAAAAGGAGTAAACCTCTCCCCTCCGCTTTCATAGAACTTTGAAAAGAACTCCACATAATGAAGCCTCAGAGAATGTACAAATGATCCTAAGGCTTCTAAAATGAAATTGAAAAACTGTCCTCCAACAAAAACTAAAAAAGCAAGGATAATACCGATCACAGGAAGATCATAAACCATTCTGGCGACTATATTGACAGTCATCGCTATCCCCGAGGTTGCCAGTGCCAGGGCAAGAATTCTTGCATAGGATAGCCAGTCGCCTAAGAAACCCGTGAAATCGAAGAACGAAAGACCTTTTTTATCATACGCTATCAGAGAAACTCCAATAATGACAGAGACTATCCCTATCCTCACAAGGCCTTCAGATGGTGAGAACCACTGGAAAAACTTTCCTATTAAGATCCCTCCCCCTATCTGTGTGAAGTACCAGCTTACATTCTCAAGTAAAGCGGATCTGTAATCTCTGTTCATAATATTCTTGATCAATCCAAGGGTGATTCCGATATTTAAATGAATTATTCCGATTATCAAAGCCAGTTTCAATAGCGCCATAGGATTTTCTAAAGGATTCAGCATGGATGGTATCTTATAACCTGCATACTTGAAGAAATCTCCAAAGTAACTTCCCATCAGAGCACCTGAGAATATGGTGGCTACACCACAGACTAAAAGAATATAGGAAAAATCCCTTATACCTTTACTCTTTCTTCCTATTCCTCTGTAAAGTAAGAAAGCGAAAATCGTCTGTAAAACACCATAGAAAACATCTCCAAGCATTGTTGCATAAAAAAGAACATAAAATGGTGCCAGAATAAATGTGGGATCGATCTCTGTATATTTTGGTGTTCCAAACATCTCCACAAGCATCTCAAAGGGTCTTATAATTTTTGGATTTGAAAGCTTAACTGGAGAATTATCTCCATAAGAAACTTCAAAGTGACAGTATTCATCTGTAAGAGTCTCTATCTCTTCCTTTATAGTGGTCACATCAGAATCAGGGAGATATCCTGTAACTACTATAGTTTTTTCAGTTTTTCCAAATTTTGATGGAATATCTGCTCTTTCCTTTCCGATCTTTAATACCTCATGGTATGCACGAAAGATCTTCTCTTTTTCATTTTTTATTTCTCTTATTTTATTTTCACAGGAGAATATATCCTGTCTCAGGGAATCTATATCCCTTTCAATCCTTTTCAGATTCTCCTTTGGCGTCCCTCTCATGCTTATCTCTATAACATCAACACTTTTCAGAACATCCTGAAGTTTTTCCATTGGTGCTATTACCAGAACATGCTCTCCTTTCCTATAAACTTCTATCTCCTCATCCTTTAACTCTCCCTTTAACTTTCCTATGCAGATATAAACAAACTTACCTCTCCCCAGATACCTCAGATCTATATCAAAATCTATTTTTGAGAGTAATTCTCTTTCACTTTCCAGATACTCTATTTTTTCTTTGTTTTTATTGATTTTTGATGAGAGTTCCTCTATTTTACTGTATGTTTCCTCTATCTCATCGGAATATTCTTCTAAGAATCTCTGAATTTCCGGGAATTTATACTTCTCTTCCTCTTTATAGGTGAGATAATCCCTTAATAGCGTTAATATCTGATCTTTCTTGCTTTTTTGTTCTTTCACCAAGGAAAATGTCTCAAATATTCTCTCTGTTTTTGCTAAAAGATAATTTATTTTTTTTGATGACTCCAAGGGGACATCTTTGTCCATATCAGTAGTCACAATCTGCATTACTCCCTTTTCATGAAGGTATTTTATGATATCAGACTTATATTCCTCTGTAGAAATAATGAGAATCTTACTCATTCGCTGAGGTAGAAACATCGTTTCACCTTTCTGTTATTTCTCTAATACAGTAATCCAAAGCTTTTCCCCAGTTTTTACTGGCTATTTCTTCTATTTCCTTTATTTTCCTCTCAGTTTCCTTTTTTATTTTTTCAGCAGCTTCCATCCCCTCCTGCTTCTTCTGTTTTTTCAATTGTTCTATCTCAGTTTTAGCCTGTTCTATGGCCCTACTCATGATTTTCTCTGTCTCTTTATGAATTTTATTCATCTCTACCTCTGTATTTTTTTCTGCTTCCTCTATTCTCCTTTTAGCCTCTTCCTCCACTTCCCTGATTTTTTTAACTGCCTCTTCCACAATATCACTCCATGAACATCTTTTTGACTAATGGCACAACTTTCGTTTTTGCTAGGACGAGAACTCTGTTTCCCTCAGAGATCAGAGTATCTCCTTTTGGTATTGTGAGTTTTCCCTCTCTGTCATATACAGCTATAACTATAAAATCTCTTGGCGATATATCCTTCAGCCTTTTTCCTGCTATGGGCGAGTTCTCACTGACTATCATCTCCAGAATCTCCGCCTGTCCTTTTGCCACTACTGTAAGGTCTATTACATCAGGTCTCATTATAAGCTTTTCTATATGGATCGCTGTTGTGAGTTCAGGAGAAACAACTGCATTGACACCAAGCTTCCTGAAAACATCGGTATTCTCTGGATCTGATGTTCTTGCTATGACAACAGGAACACCGTAATCCTTTGCAAGAAGACATGCCATGAGATTTATCTCATCCCTCTTTGTTAACGCAACCAAAGCATAGGCATCCTCTATATTTGCCTCCTCCAATGCTTTTATAGTAGTCCCATCCTCGTTTAAAACAAGAGCATCTATCTCACTGGCAATGAAATTGGATCTTTCTCTATCTTTCTCTATCACAGTTACTTCGTGTCCTGCTTCTACCAGAAGTTTTGCAAGGTTAAAACCTATTCTTCCTCCTCCAACTACTACTATATACATTTTCTCAACCTAATATCTTTTTTATCATATTTCCATATGCGGGTCTCGTTATGAAAATACCCACAAATATACCTATTATCGTTACTATGGCAAATCCCTTCAGGACACCCAACTGCATGTATGCTAAGGGAGTCATTGCTATCACAGTTGTGGCAGCTGAAGCAAATATAATTGAAAATGCAGCTGCAACTCTCTTTACGAGACTTTTCACAGCTCTTTTCTCCCCTCTCATGACTTCATCTGTAATAATAACTAACTGATCTACACCAGTCCCTAAGGTAGCAATTATTCCTCCCAGGGAGGGAAGATCTAACTGATGCCCTATCACCGCTGCCACACCAAGAACAATGAATGTTTCACTGTATCCTGTGATCAGCATTGGAATAACGATCCTTCCTTCTCTGTACCTTATATAAACTATAAATCCAACAGCAATTATAGCAAGAATTATAGCCATAAAGATCTGTTTGAGAAAATTTTTTCCAAGTATTGGATCGATATATCCTTCACTTACGATCACAGGTTTCACAGGTAAAGCACCAGCTCTGAGATGTGTCTCCAGTTCCTTTGCTTTCTCCATTGCTTCCTGATCGCTTCCTCCCATGGTGGCTTCCAGTCCACTGCCACTCCAGATGCCATTTTTTATATCCTGAGCTAAGGAAGAACTCAGAGGAGCTTTGAAAACTTCTTTATTATCGAGATACATGGCTATCGGATGTGCCTCCGGATTATCCACAGCTCCATACTCAATACACATTTTTCTGAACTGATCTGATGCCTCCTTTGTGAGTTCAAAAGGCACCTTCCACTGTCCTGTCATGGTATCTTTGCTGTAGGAACTCACTCTTTTGATCGAAGCTCCAGTACAGATCAGTTTTGTTTCTGTATCATTGATATAGATCTTGATCTCAAACTTTCCTGGTTTTGCCACAAGGTTTCTCGCTTCTTCTAAGGGCATTCCAGCAAGATCTATGAGAATATAATCCTCACCCCATATCCTCACTCTTATATCCTTCAAGCCCACATAATTTAGTTTTGTACTGATGATATTCTTCGTCTGTTTTGTTGTGAATGATGATACTCTATCCTCATAGTTCACCAATGTGGCTCCCACCTCACTCAGATATCCTCTTAATTTTTCCTCAGATTTAGTCTTTATTTCCTCGTCTGTCAATCCTTTTTTCTCCTCATCGCTCAAAATGGAGCCTCTGATCTCATATTCAGCTGGCTGTCCTTTTTTCAGAAGTAAAACTTCATAGCCTGTTTTTTTCCCGAGATACACAACCATAGCTCCTTCATCTGTGATACTGAATTTAATTAAATTTCCCTCGAGGGTGGGTGTTCCATATCCCAGCTCCTTTAATTTATCCACAACTGTGGCATTCACGTTTTCAGATGTGAACTCAACAAAATCCTTCCCAGAATTTGAGAGCTTATAATTTTCACCGAGCTCATGCTCAAGGATCTTCTCTTTACTGCTCTGAATATCAACTATGCACCCTTCCAGTTTCAGCTGTATCGTTGATCCACCAACAAAATCAAGACCAAGTCTTAAGTTCGTATTAAGAGTTCCATTTTCGTATCTTGGACTTATGGCAATCAATGATCCCAAGATCGCAAGGATCAGTATGAGAACACGGAGATCCTTTAAAATTCCCAGTTTCATTCTATCTCCTCCTCACTCTAAGTTTCTTCTTAGAGGATTCTTTAAGAAGATACCACTTCAGAAGCCCTGCATTGAACATCCAGGTATTCATAATATCTATAAAAAGCCCTAAGGTCAGCACAGCAGCCATATCTCTCAGAATGGGAGTGTTTTCAGTAACTATAAAAAGGACTATCATGGCAGATATAGTTGTAAAGGTCATTGTGAGACCCGTCCCCATGGCATTTCTTATCTTATCATCTATCTCTCCACGTCTTTTTAGCAATCTTGTTGTCAGGAGAATATCACTATCCACAGAGTAACCTATCATCATAAGAAGAGCGGCTATCGTTCCCAAACTGAGTTTTATATTCAGGAGAGACATCAATGCCGCTGTTACGACTATATCAGCAAATGCTGAAAGCACCACAGCAATTGTTGGATACGGTACTCTGAAAACTATAAACACAACGATCGCCATCCCTATGAACGCATATATCAATGCTTTTACAGCCTGTTTTCTGAGATCACTGCCGAGAGTTGGTCCCATGTACTGGGTACTCACCTTTGCCTCAGGATATTTAGAAAGTATAAAATTTTTTAACTCCACAGAGTCCACAGACGCCGGAGCTTCTACTCTATATTGTGGACCGGATTTTCTTACGGTGATCTCAGAATCATTGAAGTATTTCTGAAGAGCATTCTCAAGAGGTTTTGGATCGAGGGTGACATTCTGTATGTAGGCAGTTGTTCCGCCTTCAAGCTCCATACCATAATCAAGAGGTTTTCCAGAGATGAGATAGTTAGCACTTAGAATCACAATAGCAACTATTAAAACAGTTGAAGGGACTAACATTAATTTTTTATAGGAGTATTTTGTAACATCTACTTTATCCATTATTTTATTGAACATCTCTATCTCTCCTAAAATTTTTATAGTTCCGATTCAGTAGATAGGATATATAAATTTAACGGAGTTCTAAATATGATCACGGAAGGAGAGAATATACTGCTGATCGACAAAAAAGGAAAAAAATACATGATAAAATGTAAGGGAAAGTTCCATTCTCACTACGGTATTCTGGATCTCGATGAGTTGATAGGAAAGGATTATGGAACAAAGATAAAAACTCATAAAGGAGACGAGTTTGTAGTTCTGAAGCCAAACTTTATAGATTACATTGAAAAAATGAGAAAAATGCCACAGATAATACAGCCAAAGGATGCTGCTGTTATTCTGGCAGTTACAGGATTGAGTAGGGGGAGCAATGTTGTCGAAGCCGGGATAGGATCAGGTGCTTTAACAATCTTTCTGGCAAATGTTATCTATCCTGGAAAGATCTACTGTTACGAGGTTCGGGAAGATTTCGCAAGGATAGCTGAGAAAAATATTAGGGAATTTAAACTGAATAACGTTTTTATAAAGATAAAGGATATATATGAGGGTATAGAGGAGGAGGATATAGATCTTGTGGCTCTTGACATACCTGAGCCCGAAAAAGTTGTGAAAGATGCCTATGAATCCCTGAAATACGGTGGTTTTGTCTTTGCATACACACCTTCACTTGAACAGATGCTGAGGTTCAGGGAAAAGGCTGAGAAGTATTTTCAGATAAAAACGATGGAATGTATCCTAAGAGAGTACGAATCAAGAAAACTTGGAACAAGACCAAAAACACTTATGATCGGGCATACGGGATTTCTGACATTTGGAAGAAAGATATTTTGATCATCCGTATATCTTCTTGAGATCGATCTTCTTTTCCTTTATTCTGGATTTTTTAAGATTGAGTATGGCTATTGACAGAAGTATTATGGCCAGGAATATATCTATGGGATACCCCCAGTAATCCACGATAAAACCTGAAAGGAAGTTTCCTGTAAGGAGCCCAAAGGAATAGAAAAAATTAAAAGATCCAAATGCTCCTCCTTCTCTGTCTTTTCTGGAGGTTTTTGACATATATGAAAAGGAAGGAATGATGATATAAGACCATGTTATCCCGAGAAGACCATACATGAGAATCACGGGGATTATTGATCCATGGTATATTATCACAATGCTCATAAGAAAAGCCAGGAGTATCCTGCCTATCAGTCCGTATCTGAGAATCCTCAGTGTCCCTTTCTTGTATATATGTCTTCCCGCCTTCTGGTACATAAGAGCAGAGGCTGAGGAATGTATAAAACTGGCAACAAAACAGAGACTTGAAGTTGCACCAAGAAACTTCAGATATGGTACTATCGGAGTCATTAACAGACTTGAAGCCGTAAAAATAAGGAAAGAAGATATCAGAAATGCTTTAACTTTTTTATTTTCAGAAATTCTTATAGCTGGAAGATGTATCAGGTAATTCGGTATATATCTTGCTTTTTCTACTATCTGTGTGAGATATATCCTGAATGTACTTCTATTTATATATATGGGCTTCTGTTTCAGATATTTCTGACCTAAAACCAGAGATATTGCAGCAATAAAACTGTTCATTAAAAATAGATCCGGAATTGAAACAAAAAACAGGGCAATGGAACCAAGTCCCAGGCCTATCACCCACGCCCATCCAGTAATCTTATTAAATCTTCCTATCGCCTCATCCCAGTAAAATTTATTTGTACTTCTGAGTATATAAACAGTGGTGACAGGTATCTCGGCAGCTATGAATACTCCAAAGAATATCTGAATCAGGATTACCTGAGATAGAGTGGTGGCCATTGATAGGAAGAGATATGAAAGGAATGTTCCGGAAAATCCTATCAGTATACATGTTTTTCTTTTTTTGAACTTATCTGATATTTTTCCCCAGAAAATTGTCCCAAACATTGAAAATACAGTATAAAGCCCCATGACAAGTCCCACTTCTTTGGCTCTTCCACCTAGATCTACAATCAAGAGAGGGATAAGAACAGAAGAACATCCCTGTGCTATTTTGAAGGGAATAAAAATATAAAAAAAATTCTGAGATTTCATCAGATCACAAAAATCTTTCTTCTTTTTCTCTTTCGAAGACTGTGAGCTCCCATTTCTCTCCTTCAATAAGTCTTAACTCTGTTTTGCATTCCTCACACTGGATAACTTTACCTTCTCTTGGACGATGTATCTCTATCCAGTATCTGCACACAGGACATTGAAGTTTCATGGCTCTACTCCTTCTCACTTCATTTATAAAGGTTGCGGTTCCAGGTTCTATTGGAGAGTGCACCGATAATTATAAATATGAAGATGATAAATGAACAATGGTGAGTAAAATGGCTGTAACTATAAAACTGCTGGCACATTCCGGGTTTGAGATTAAAGGAGGAGGAAAAATCATTTATATTGATCTTGAAGAGCATGCCAGTCCCTCTGAAAAAGGTGATATAGTACTGTCAACGCATTCACACTATGATCACTGCGATCCTGCCCAGATAAAAAAGGTTTCCAGGGAGGATACAGTGATAATAGCTCCTGAGGATTGCATCTCAAAACTCAGCGGAAACGTTAAAGCTCTCAAGCCGGGAGAGGAGACAATGATCGATAATATAAAAATAAAGGCTCTCCATGCATACAATATAAAACGTTTCAGGTCCCCCGGAAATCCCTATCATCCCAAGGGATTTGGAGTTGGATATGTGATAACAGTTGAGGGCAAAAGGATATACCACGCAGGTGACACAGATTTTATTCCTGAGATGAAAGAGCTTAAAGATATAGATGTGGCTCTGCTTCCCACTGGAGATACCTATACAATGGATAACATTGAAGCTGCTGAAGCTGCAATAGCGATAAATCCCAGAATTGCGATACCGATGCACACATGGGGAAAAGATGTAACACCGTTTAAAGAGAAGGTAGAAAAGAACTCCAAGATAAAAGTTGTTGTCCTGAAAGAAGGAGAGGAGTACACCTTAGAATAAAAGACTCAGATATGCAAGACTTGCTTTCAGATCTCTGAGAGTTTTCATCTCC
>JAGGSA010000104.1 GCA_021159325.1 Methanomicrobia archaeon
AATATTTCTCATATATTATGAAATTTTTTTTTACATAATCATAGAAATTTTCAAGTAGTTTGAGTTGCATTTAACTAGGAAATGAACATAACAGGTAAGGTACATTCATCCCCTCTGTCTATGGTATAAGAATAGTATTGAGATCCAGATCATATTTTCAGAATCTGTGACCACAGTATCTACAAAAATTTGCATTTTTCGTATTTTTCATGCCACATTCTGGACATATCTTTAGATTTTCTCTGTATATTTTCTTCATCTCTTCTTTTTTCTCTGCTAATTCTAAAAGATTATTTGTTCTTCTTAAAAGAAGTTTTGCATTCTCTTTGGTCAATTTTCTCTCTTCAAATGCCTTAAGTATATTCTTTTTCACAACTTTGCAGTATTCAAGAAATTTTTCATCACTGAGTTTCTCTCTTTTTGTTTCGAGAATATGGAGTACCTTCAGAATCTTGGTTTCTATCTCTGTCATTAAAGATATTCTTTATAAAAGAATTTAAATATTTTGGGGCATAAAAACTGATCTTCATTGCGTATGGTAGTGTCTTAAAAATAAAAGATTATTTTTTAAGCTCTTCTAAAATTTCTTTGGCAACATCCACCCTTATTGTTCCTTTTTCCACCATTTTTTCGGCGACTTTGTCTATCATCTCTCCTTCTGCTCCAGCCATTGCAGCAATATTTCTGGCATGAAGCTTCATATGTCCCTTCTGAATCCCCTCATCTGAAAGTGCTCTCAAAGCAGCAAGATTCTGTGCCAGTCCGACGGAGGCAAGTACCTCTCCAAACTCCTTCGATGTTTTGACTCCCAGTATCTTCAGAGAAACTCTTGCTATAGGATGCTTCGTGGCTCCTCCTATCACACCAACAGCAGTTGGTATCTCTATGCTTCCCACAAGATCTCCATCCTCATTTTTTTCATAATGGGTCAGAACTGTATAAGATCCATTTCTTGAGGCATAGGCATGACATCCTGCCTCAACAGCTCTTGTATCGTTACATGTGGCAGAAACAACAGCTGTTATTCCATTCATTATCCCCTTGTTATGTGTGGTTGCCCTGAAGGGATCAACCTTTGCAAGGGTATAGGCTTTCAGTATTCTGTTTACGACTCTTTCTCCTCCAAGTGCTTCAGCGTCAAAGATAGCCCTTGATCTTGCTATCCTGTATACTGCTAAATTTGATATTATTCTCAGAACTGCACTTCCTCCAGTTATTTTTTCCAGAAATGGAGCAACTGCCTCTGCCATTGTATTCACAGCGTTCGCACCCATAACATCTCTCACATCAACAAGAAGATGTACAACGATCATTTTTTCCTTTTCAAATACCCTCACTTCAATATCCCTTGCTCCACCACCAAACTTCACAAGCACAGGATCCTGGTCATTCGCTATCCTCAGTATCTCCTCCTTTTTTTCCATGATCTGCATCTTTGCATAGTACGGTGTTTTCAGATCCGTGATCTGGATCTGTCCTATCATTACGGGGTCTGAGGAGGAGGTATGGAACCCCCCCTTTATTCTTGCGATTCTGGCAGCATTGGATGCTGCTGCCACCACAGAAGGTTCTTCTATTGCCATGGGGATAAGGTAATCCCTGCCATTTATGAGAAAGTTTGTTGCGACACCGAGAGGAATCTCATGAGTTCCTATAACGTTCTCGATCATTCTATTAGCTGCCTCAAAGCTCAGAGCTTTCCCCTTTATGGCTTCTATATCCTCATCGCTCAGTTTGGCAAATTCCTTTACTATTTTCAATCTTTCTTCCTGGGAGAGTTTATAAAATCCTGGTATTCTGGAACTCATAAGATCACTCTGCCAGAACGAATTTATAACCATAGTTTATTATTCCAGCTTCTCCATCCTCGCTTATCTTTCTGAATACCATTCTCACCTTCTTCCCTATCTCAACGTCCTCCACATCGCAGTCTGTCACCTGGGAAAGTATCAGAGGACCATTTTTAAGTTTGATGAGAGCTACTACATATGGTGTTTGAGTGTTGAACTCAGGAGGAGCTGTTCTGATCACGGTATAACTGAAGATCTCACCCTCTTCCTCAAGCTTTATATTCTTTATATTTCCTGCTCTCCTGCACTTTGGGCAGATCTCTCTCGGAGGAAAAAATGTTTCCTTACAGTTTTCACAGTAGCTACCTATCAGCCTGTATCTGTATGGTATCTCTCTCCAGAATCTCGGTACACTCATCTCATCACCTCGAAAATATATGGATCACAGCAGTTCCCCCGGATCCTCCTATGTTATGTGTCAGTCCGATCTCTGCATCCTTTACCTGTCTTTTACCGGCTTTCCCCCGAAGCTGTATTACAGCTTCAACTGCCTGCGCCACACCTGTCGCACCAACGGGGTGTCCCTTTGCTTTTAAGCCACCGGAGGGATTTATCGGAATCTCACCATCGAGGGATGTTAAACCCTCCTCAACAGCCTTTCCACCCTCTCCCTTTTTGAAAAATCCCAGATCTTCTGAGGAGATTATTTCATTTATGGTAAAGCAGTCATGAACCTCCGCAAAATCTATATCCTTTGGCGTGACTCCTGCCATTTTATAAGCTGCCCTTGCAGCATTCACAGTGGAATCTATGGTACATATATCCTCTCTATCATACAGACCTATGGCTGCAGATGCCTGTCCCGAGCCTATTATCCATACAGGATCCTCACTCAGTTCCTTTGCTTTTTCCTCAGAAGCAAGGATTACACATGCCGCACCATCACTCACAGGTGAGCAGTGGAACAGTCTCAGTGGATCTGCTACGAGTGAGGAGTTCATCACCTTTTCAAGGGATACGTCGAACTGGAAATGTGCATTCGGATTTAAACTCCCATTATGATGATTTTTCACTGCCACAAGTCCAAGCTGTTCTTCTGTGGTACCATATTCGTGCATATGCCTTCTTGCCATGAGTGCATAGAGGCTCGGAAATGTGGCTCCATTGAAAGCTTCCCATTCCTGATCTGCTGCCAATGCTAAATATCCTGTAGTTTGAGATCCCAGGGAGTCTGTCATCTTCTCAACGCCACCCACAACAACTATATCTGCCATTCCGGAGGCTATTGCCATGAATCCCTGTCTCAGTGCAAGACCACCGGAGGCACATGCAGCTTCTACCCTTGTGGATGGTACAGGGAGCATTCCTCCATAATCTGCGATGAGAGAGGCAATATGTCCCTGTTTTACAAACATATCACCTGACATGCATCCTGTATAAATTGCATCTACTTCTTCTCCTCCAATACCTGCATCATTCAATGCTTTGATCCCTGCTTCAATGGTGAGACTTCTTAAAGAAGAGTTCCATAACTCTCCAAACTTTGTCATCCCAACGCCAATAACAGCAACTTTTCTCATGATCTCACCTCATTAATATTTTTTTCCTGTATTTCGTATAAGTTGCATAATCAACATATCTCTTTTCATGCACCATCTCCCATGTTTTTGGGCACAGATCTCTTTTTCTTTCTATAGCATCCTCCACGGTCATATAGAATGAATCTGATCCTGCACCCGATCCATAGGATGTCATCAAAATTTTCTCTCCTGGCTTGGCGATATCCAGAACAGCAGTGAGTCCTAACAGACTGGATCCTGAATACGTATTTCCTATCTCTTTAACTACAAGACTTGGAGCTATCTGCTCTTTTGAGAATCCTAATTTTTTTGCCATGGTCATTGGAAATTTGGCATTTGGCATGTGAAAGACTACATAATCCACATCTTCTGGTGTTATGCCAGCTCTCTTCATCATCATCTCTGTTGCTGTGCCAACATGCTTGAAGTATGCTGGCTCTCCGGTGAATCTTCCTCCATGTTGTGGATAATGCTGATGTTCTCTTCTCCAGAAATCCGGGGTATCTGTTGTGTAAGATAGAGTTTCTTCTATGGTAACGATATTCTCTTTATTATCTTTGCTAAGGACAAATGCGGCTCCACCTGCAGCGGCGGAGTATTCTAAGGCATCTCCAGGAGCACCCTGTGATGTGTCAGCTCCTATGGCTATACCGTAATCTATGTATCCCCCTTCTATGAGCCCCATAACATTCTGGATTGCTGCTGTACCTGCCTTGCATGCAAACTCATAATCCGCACACCTCAGTTCTCCTTCACAGCCCAATGCAGCAGCAACCACACTTCCAGAGGGTTTTACAACATAGGGATGTGACTCTGAACCTATGTATATTGCACCTATCTTTTCAGGCTCGATTCCAGCTCTTTTCAAAGCATACTTTGCTGCCGTTGCTGAGATTGTGATGGTGTCTTCATCTATACTCGGTACTGATTTTTCGATTACGCCAAGTCCTTTTTCGACATTGACAGGGTCTTTACCCCATACTCTTGCTATCTCGCTTGTTTTTATTCTATTTTTTGGTATATATGCGCCATAGCCTATTATACCAACCATAGGCATCACCTTTTTCGTAAATAAAAAACTTCACTGTATAAAAAGCTTTCGGTATTTGCGAAAATATTGTTCGACAAAAGACGATAGATCAGATCTTGATATTTCTTAATCCTTTCAATAAAAGATCCACAGATTCAGCTTTTGAGAGAATCAGAGGTATTTTTTCAATTTCTGCTATCTTCACAGCAACAGGATCCATCTTTTCAGGACCATGCATAACTATAACAGATGGTTTTAAGCCCTTTACCTTCACAGCCACCATCGGACTTCTTCCATACGTGACCTTTGTGAATATCAGGGCCCTTTCTGTTGTCCAGCCATACAGTTTGAGAAAATCCTCACTGTTCATCTCGAGTATAGCTTTGATGGAGTCTATCACTGTATACCCATAGATCATATGTTCTGATGCTCTGGGGGCGGTTAATATATCGCCCCACACAGCTTTTGCTATTGTTTCTATATCAACAGGAAGAGAAAATTCTCTGATATCCATTATTATGTCTGTGGAAAGCTCTGTTGTAAACATTCTTGAAAAAGCATGAATAACCTGTCCTCCATTGGACTCATCTATCTGTATAAGACCCTCAACAAATTTTTTGATAGTGCCAGCACCCGGTGATTTTCTTCTCCCGCTCTCATAATCACTGAGAACTGAAGAGGAGATTCCTAAATAACTGGCGAGATCTGTCTGGGTGATTCCAAAGATCTCCCTCCATTTCTTCATTGTTTTTCCAGGATCAACGGAGAGTACAATCTCCCCTGCCATTCTCTTTGCCAGTTTTTCTTTGGAATCATCCACCATGATCATATGTTATCCTCCGAGTATAAAAATATTTCGTTAATTGCGATAAGATTTACCGTCATTTGTTATAAACCAGATAGATGAATATGATAATGCCTATGATAAGGAGGAGATCTGCAACTAAGAGACCGAATGTGTATAGGATATATACCTTTGTTTCTCTATCCCCTTCTCTGAAGAGAGTTATAAGTTCTCTCAGTCTTGACATATCACTCTTTTCTTTCAACGATTATTTTGCATCTTGTTGCTATGGCTGCAATAGCGCCGAGAGCAGCAAGCCATGGAGCAATGAGGACTCCAACAACTCCAATTGTCACCGGTATCTCCATCAGTAACTTATCCTCTTCATTTTTGATGATGATCTTTGTCACATTTCCCTCACGAAGAATCTCCTTTATCTTTTCCACAAGATGATCTGAGTCTATCACAAACTCCTCCTTCTTTGAATCGGTTGGAGTTCCGCAGAGATAGCAGAATTTTGCATCTTCCGGGAGTTCCGCTCCACATTTTTTACATTTTTTCATGATACCCCTCCTCTGATATATCTATATGCAGACTCAGCCGCTATCGCTCCCTCTGCACATGCGGTGATTATCTGAGCCAGCATATTTGATCCTGTAGTTATGTCTCCTGCAGCAAACACACCGGGGATATTTGTTGACATATTCTCCCTGACCTTTATATGTCCATTTTCATTGAGAGAAACACCGAGGCTTTCTGCAATTCTGGTTTCAGGTTCTGTACCTATCTCAACAAAGAGTCCGTCCATCTTTATCTCGATCTCTTCTCCTTCTCTATCAAAAATCACAGACTCCAGTTTTTCTTCACCTTTCAATTTTCTGGGTATAGAGTTGAATATCATCTCTATCTTTTCGTTTCTCTCAGCTTTCTCTATCCATGCTGGCATCGCTCTCATCTTCTTCCTTTCTCTCCTGTAGATGAGATAAACCTTTTTTGCGTACTCGGACAGGAGAAGAGCAGAAGTTACAGCAGAATCTCCTCCCCCAACTACGCCCACTATCTTTTCTCTGAAAAATGCGGCATCGCATGTGGCGCAGTATGATACACCCCTGCCCCTGAGTTTATCTTCATTCGGTAATCCAAGCTTTCTCTTTTTTGCCCCTGTGGCAAGTATCAGAGTCTTTCCAGAGTACACATTATCATCCTCTGTTCTTACCTCAAAGCCTTTTTCAGTTTTTCTGATCTCAACAACTTCAAGAAAATCTATTATCTCTGCACCTAAAGTGATAGCATGCTCTCTGAATTTTGTGGCAAGATCCGTACCTCTTATTGCTGAAAATCCGGGGTAGTTCTCGATCTTATACGACTCTGAAACCTGTCCTCCAGGTTCTTTTCCTATCAGGAGTGTTTTCATATTGAAACGTGTAGCATATATTCCCGCAGCATATCCTGCAGGCCCCAATCCTATTATTACAACATCATACTCTTCCATGATCTAACTCTATCTTTATCTTTTAAGAGTTTGCCTGAATTCACTGGTTAATGTGTTTTCTGATATCCAGAATTTTAACCTCGAATATAAGTGTTTTTCCTGCTAAGGGATGATTGGTGTCCACCACTATCTCATCTTCATTTATCTCAAGTATTCTCCCCTTACCATACTCTGTATACATCTCATCGCCTACCTTAAGATTTTTCGTGTCAAGGGTTATGATAAACTTCCCATTCTCCTCCTTTACAGAAGCAGAACCATTTTTTGTATTTAATTTCTCCTGGAAGATCCTTTCTATCGTAAAGCTCTTATCATCCTCATCAATTAACTTTGCCTTGAAGTACTTGAGAACAATCTCCTTTTTAACATCTTTCTGTTTTATCTTCACATCTCCCCCCGAGGTTATCTCCAGAACCTCAGCTTTTCCATATTCTGTATCGATCTCTTTTCCGATCATAGGGTCTCCATATTTATCCTTGAACTCCTTCTGGGGTATTATTCTCTCCTTCATTATTGTTTCTTTTACTGGAACTTCATCCTTTATTTTTATATGCTTTATTTTTTCCTCTTTATACATTCCATAGGCTTCTTCTGGAGTAAGTTTTATAGTTTTTTTATCTCCAATATGCATCCCTATCAGAGCCTCTTCAAAGGCTTTCAGATACTCTATCTGAGCGTAATTAACAGAATCTATCTTCAATGGTTCATATTTATATTTTTTCTTAAAACTATCTGCTTTTTTTGTTGAATTATCCTCTGCGATTTCCTTATATGTTGTATCGAATACCTCGCCGTTTTCAAGTTTTCCAACATAATCAACAAGAACCTGGTCTCCCTCCTCAACTTTCCATTCTTTCTCATATTTGGTAATGGATTCTATCTTTGCTTTCATTTTTATATACTTCAGTATTCTGAGTTTTACTTTGTCCTCTGTCACATCTTCAATCTCCACAGGAAGATACTGACCATAAATATTTGAGATGATTGTTTTTCCAATCTTGGGGTCATGTTTTATATAGATCTTATTTTTTTCTCTGTCTATCTTTTCAACAACAGCTTTTCCATATTTTGAACTGATTTCATCCCCTTCTTTAGAGACAAACTCTATATGAACATTCTTTTCATCTATTTTGGTTATCACTGCCTTTCCGAACAATGTATTTATCATGTCTCCTTCTTTTTTTCCACTAAAAATCTGATTGAACTGCGATACAGGGATAGATGCATTTAAATCAGTACTTTCTACCCTATCGAAACTTATAATCTCGGGTAACTCATAATAGGGAGCTGGATTGGTGCTTATAAAAGCATCTTCACTTCTGATATAGAATATCACAACATCTCCAGTTTTTCTCCCCAAGAAGTTTTTATCTGCTCTCTGAATTGCCTTCTCAATCCCCTTATCGTATATATACCCCACTTTATATTCAAGGGGATTGTATCTGTGCGAATCATCTAATTTTGTGTCCCATGTGGCATTTTCATCAACTATTGTAGAATAGAATATATGTCCGTTTTCATAAACACCTATATAGTTTATTTTTATTGTATCTCCAAGTCCAACTGTATTTTCCCAGTCTTTCTTCACTTCATGATAATTGTAAAGGAGAAAACAGCACAGTATGAGTATGAAAACTATCAGTCCTGAATAGATACTCTTCCTTTTCTGATAGAGAAAGCTTCTCTGAAGCTTTTTTCTCTCAAGTTTTTTTTGTAGTTTTGCTTTTTTATCTTTTTTTCTTTTTATTTTATCCTTTTTCTTTGCCACATGATCACCTGTTCCCATAAACTACTACAGTAAATAAAAACTTTGTTCTGATACTCTCATCCGAAGATCTTATCCACAGCCACTGAAATTAAGATCAGTATCCCTCCTGTAACAAACATTAAAATAAAAAATCCGTAATTCTCTGTCAGTTCAGTGAAAAGTCTTTTTGTGCGTTCTGGTATACTCTGTTTTCCTACAGAGGAAGCATACTGATATTTAAAACTTCTTGTAGATTCCCAGTGCCCTAAAAGACTCAGACTACCGATGCATACAGCAGCAAAACCAGCTACAGTCAGAAAATTGACGTAAGTACGAAGTGTCCAGTTTTCGAGTACATACATTATCGTAGCTATAATCACCACAGAGATATCAATCATTCCTATCTTTTTTAATATTTTTTCCATCTTCATCCCTCATTATTGTATTATAGTATCTGTTTATATTTCTATGCCCAGCAATATCCTTATAAGAAAACCTATACCAAAGCTCAGAGATGCTATTCCCAGACTTATCACAGCCATCTCAGTGAATCTTTTGAAGGGAAGTTCTTTTACCCCAGAGGTGATCATTTTTTATTTGGGATCACAGAAATACGTCATGGAGGAGGAAAACATTTAAAGGTT
>JAGGSA010000060.1 GCA_021159325.1 Methanomicrobia archaeon
CACTGGAAGATGCGGAGGTTATGGAACAACTCAGGAAATCTTAGAAAGCATCTTTCAAACTCTTGAAGATGTTAAAAAAGAAATTGTCTTTATAGATCGGGATGATCTTCTAATTTTTTTAATTGTTTCAATAACTCAGCAGCTTTTCTTTTATCCAGCTTTTTATCTCTTCCTCTGCAGGTTCTGTGATCCTCACCTCATACATTATGGGAAAATATGATAGGATCAATATATATCTTTCTTTATCTCTACAGCATATTGGCTTTTCCCTCCTTTTTGTACTCCTCAACGCTCCAACTCTATCCATATAAAACACACATTACCCTTAAAAACCGAAAACCATATAAAGTATGAATAATTCTGTAATATGTTCAGGAGTTGAGTGCATGGGAATCGGATAACACGCTCGAGAGATACATCAGGAGAATGCACAGAGATGGAAGATAATTTTAACTTAGGATTCTATAGAAGTAAAATTAATAATAAAATTAACAAAATTAACCTACAAGTAGCATATTTAAAAGATCATCTGAAGATCAGAATCACAACAGCTAAAAGTAACTTGGAATACACAACCTCACGGGTGATATAATGAAACCAGCAGAAGGAGAGTATGAGCCTCTGAAATTGGAAAGCGATATAGAAGAATACTGGAAAGAAAATGAAATATTTGAGAAATATCTAAATAAAGAAGGAAAGAAGTGGTACTGGCTGGATGGGCCTCCTTTCACTTCCGGAGAAGTGCATATAGGAACTGCACTGAACAAAGTTATCAAGGATACTGTTCTGAGATATATGACGATGAGAGGATATGCACCGAGAAGACAGCCGGGATGGGATATGCATGGATTACCCATTGAAGTAAAGGTAGAAACAGAGCTTAAAATCAAAAATAAAAAAGATATAGAAAATAAAATTGGAATGGATGTATTTATCGATAAATGTAAGGAATTTGCCATTAGAAATATGAAAATAATGACAGAACAGTTCAAAAATCTTGGGGTATGGCTGGACTGGGATAATCCATATATGACGATCAATAAAGATTATATGGAAGCTGAGTGGTGGTCATTCAAAAGAGCATGGGAAAAAGGACTCCTTGCAAAGGATCTGAGAGTCATTCACTGGTGTCCAAGATGCGAAACAGCCCTTGCAGAGCATGAGATCAGGGGAGAGTACAGGATGGTCAAAGACCCTTCTGTATTTGTCAAATTCAGATTAAAGGATAAAGAAAATGAGTATATAGTCATCTGGACCACAACTCCATGGACACTGCCTGCAAACATAGCTATCTGTGTTCATCCTGATTTCGTGTATGCAAAATTAAAGGTTGAATTCGATGGAAAGGAAGAGTACTGGATAATGGCAAGAGATATGGCAAATATGGTGCTTTCCTCATTTGATATAAAGTTTGAGATAGTTGAGGAGTTCGAAGGCAAAGATTTAGAAGGTCTCAGATACGAGCATCCCTTTTTAAATGAAATGCCATCTCAGAGAACATTTGATAATGCACATATTGTAATCCTTGGAGAGCATGTAACACTTGAGGAAGGAACTGGATGTGTTCATACAGCTCCAGGACATGGAGAAGAAGACTTTGAGGTTGGAAAACTTTATAACTTACCTGCATACTCTCCTCTGGATTCAAAGGGAAGATTCACGGAGGGAAAATGGAAAGGAATGTTTGTGAAGGACACAGATCCTCTCATAATAGAAGATTTAAAGAAAAAAGGATTACTGATAAAGTTTGTTGAGATAGAGCATAAATATCCTTTCTGCTGGAGATGTGGCTCTCCTCTTATATTCATGGCTACTGAACAGTGGTTTCTGAGAGTTTCTGAAATAAAAAGCGAGATCATAAGGGAGAATGAGAAGGTGGAATGGATTCCTGACTGGGCGGCAAAAAGATATGTTAACGGAGTGGAAAACGTTGGAGACTGGTGTGTTTCAAGACAGAGATACTGGGGAGTGCCTTTACCTGTGTGGGTTTGTGAGAAATGTGGCAAAAAGACTGTCATAGGCAGCATAGATGAGCTGAAAGAGAAGAGTACCGAGGAGATAGAGATAAATGATCTCCACAGGCCAAGTGTAGATCCCATAGAGCTCAGATGTGAATGTGGAGGTACAATGAAGAGAGTGAATGATGTTCTCGATGTATGGCTTGATTCTGGATCTGCTCCATGGGCTTCTTTGGGATATCCAAGAAAAAAGGAGTTATTTGAGACTCTTTTCCCCGCTGATTATGTAGTTGAGGGACATGACCAGATAACGAAATGGTTCTATTCTCAGCAGGCAGCCTCTGTGATAACATTCGATACTGTACCCTATAAAAAGGTACAGATGCATGGATTCACCCTTGATGAAAAAGGGGAAGCAATGCACAAATCCATAGGAAATGTTATACCCCCTGAAGAGATAGTCAACAGATATGGCAGGGATACCTTCAGATTCTATGTTCTCTGGGCTGTTGCGCCATGGGAGGATATAAGAGTTTCATGGAAAAAGATAGAGAGTGTAAACAGGATGCTCAAGATACTCTGGAATGTTTACAAATTCTCCACAACATATATGTCTCTCGATAACTTCGATCCCGAAACAAAGTATGAGGATGTTGAAAAATATCTGAGAATAGAGGATAAATGGATGCTTTCGAAAATAAACTCCCTGACAAAGGAAATACTTGAGACATGGGAGACCTTCTACTTCCATAAGATAACGAGACCTCTCTATGATTTTATTGTGGATGACCTCTCAAGGTGGTATGTAAAACTTGTGAGAAGCAGGACATGGATAGAGAAAGATGATCCTGATAAAAAGGCAGCATACTTTGTTCTCTGCTATGTACTGAAAAGACTATCAAGACTTATGGCTCCCATAACTCCATACATATCTGAAATGATCTTCACCAACATGGAGAATGAGGAGAGTGTGCATCTCTCAGAGTATCCAAAATTTGAGGAGTTCCTGATAGACTCAGAACTGAATGAACTCATGGAAATCGCAAGAAAGATAGTCGAGAGTGCAGCCTTTGCAAGACAGAAAGCCGGAATAAAGCTGAGATGGCCTGTTCAGGAGGTAATAATAGACTCTGAAAATGAAAAAATGGAGAAAGTTATAGAAAAATTCAGAAACATACTTCTCGAACAGACGAATTCCAAGAGGATAGAGGTCAAAAAAATGGATTTAAAGTATAAAATTACTCCTAACTATAAAACAATAGGTCCAAAGTTTAAACAGGATGCAGAGAGGATAATTGAATTTCTGAAGAAGATCGATGGAAAAGTAGTTTATGATGCTCTGGAAAGAGGTGATTTCAGAATAGATGAGTTCACAATAACAAAGGATGATATAGAGTTCGAGCTTCTGCCTCCTGAGAACTATGAGTTTGTCTCATCTGATATAGGAAATATCTTTGTCAATAAAGTTATGAGCAGAGAACTGAAGAAAGAGGCATATACGAGGGAGATAGTAAGAAGAATCCAGCAGATGAGAAAGGAGATGGATCTGGATATAGAGGCTTATATAAAGACATATATCAGATGCAGTTTTGAGATCGATAAAGAATATGTAATGAAAGAAACGAGATCAAAACTTTTGGAGTTCGGAGAGGGGAAGGGATATTATAAAAAATGGAGCATAGACTCAGAAGATGTGGAAATATGGATTGAACTCTGAATTTTTTATTTTTCTGTTTTTAATTCTTCCAGTACATCCTTCATCCTCGATGCAGCTTCTTCGATCCTATCAGAAACAGGTGAAATCTTCTCATTCAGAAGGTCAAGTATCCTCAAGGTCAATCCTCTCTATTTTCTTCTTACTGTCTCCAGTTCCACAGGAACATCCCCTCCAGAAAAGAGATAGATAATTTTCATGAAGATTTTTTTTTCTCACTTGCATAAAAGTTTTCGGAAGGATAGAACAGGAGAACATGATCAGAAAACTTATTATATGCCTCCAGATATGTGATCTCATGTACGTGAAAAAAGCTGATGAAATAAAGAAAGAGATAGTGGAAATAGCGGATAAAACAGAGATTCAGTGGCTCATAGGAGAAGATACAGGAAAGGAGTTCTTCATGAGAAAGTTTACAATGAAACCAGGAGGAAGCATGCCGAAGCATTATCATAACAACTATCATCATGAACAGTACGTTCTCAAAGGTAAATTAAGGATAGGTTTAAATGATGAGGTTTTTGAGGTGGGACCCGGACATGTTATTTACATCCCTGAGAATGTTGCTCACTGGTATGA
The DNA here is from genome assembly GCA_021159325.1 of Methanomicrobia archaeon. Classification (GTDB taxonomy): domain Archaea; phylum Methanobacteriota_B; class Thermococci; order Methanofastidiosales; family B48-G16; genus B48-G16. The sequence goes on from JAGGSA010000060.1 coordinate 4,252, forward strand.
GAGCATAGGGGATGAGGATGCAGAGTTTCTCTGTTTGATTCCAAAAAGAAAGGAGTATCATATGGAGATAGTTAAGTGAAGCGATAAATATGGATACAGACCTGAGAAATAAAGTTGTTCTTATCACAGGAGCTTCAGGAGGGATCGGTACTGCCTGTGCCAGAATATTTGCCAGTGAAAAAGCGAAACTTGTTCTCCAGGGAAAGAGCAACATGGAGAAAATAAAAAAGCTCCAGAAAGAGTTGTCTGTGGAAACTCTGGGTATCAAGGCAGATCTCACAAAAGAGAAAGATATCCAGGATCTTTTTGAAAAAGCGTATGAAAAGTTTGGAAGGATTGATATTCTTGTCTGTAATGCAGGTATATGGTCTGAAGAAGATATTCCAATCTACGAGATGTCATTAGAACAGTGGGATAACACAATACTCAATGATGAAACCTCTGTTTTTCTATGTTGCAGAGAATTTTTCAGGATTTTAAAAAATACCAAACAGGAAACAGCCTCCGTTGTTATAGTGGGATCAACAGCTGCTGTTTTTGGTGAAGAAGGGCATGCAGATTACGCCACTGCAAAGGCAGGGATCACCTATGGGCTTATGCTCTCTTTAAAAAACGAGATCGTGAGGATCGTTCCCACAGGCAGAGTTAATGCAGTCTGTCCCGGCTGGACAATCACAGGAATGACCGAGAAGTTTATTCACAATGAAAAAATGGTAAAAAAAGCAGTTCAAACGAGAGCAATTAAGAAGATCGCCAGGCCAGAGGATATAGCCTATGCAATTGTTTTTCTTTCTTCAGATAAACTTGCAGGCCATATCTCGGGGGAAATAATCACAATCTCTGGAGGCATGGAGGGGAGAGTTCTTCACTCTCCTGAGGATATTGACGTTGATAAAGTTTAATTCACAGCTTTTTCCCCATATATGCTCCAATCTTTTTATATCCGAATTTCCTGTAATACTCTCTAACTCCTATTCCTGATGTAACAAGAATTCTTTTCATCCCCTCTTCTCTTCCTATCTCTTCCGCCTTTTCTAAAAGTTTTGCTCCGAAGTTTTTATGCTGCCACCATCTTTTGCTTCTATCTCCTATGGGTAACATCTGACCATAGATATGCAGTTCTCTTATGATGCATGTCTTCTCATCTATTTCCTCTCTGAATGGCTTATAAGGTATTCTCAATCTCAAAAATCCTATGAGAACATCGTTTTCAACATCTTCAAAACTTATGAAATACTCTTTTCCCTTTGAAGCTCTGTAATTCTCTACAAGAAGCTCTATTTTCTCAGGAAGAATACCTTTTTTGTAATATTTCAATCCAGCCTCTCTACATCTTATGCATTTACATTTTATACCCTGTTTTTCAAGTTCTTTATAAACTAAGGATCCCAGATCTGCTCTTTTAACGCCCGCTTCTATATACTGTGTTGGAATATCCCTCTGGATCCTCATCGTTCTTACCCATTTTGGCATTGCTTTTTTTACTTCTACAATAACTTTCAATGCATCTTCTGTTGTGTATGGTGTGAATTCTCCTTTTTTCCATTCTTCATAGAGTTTTGTACCTTTTATAACAAGACAGGGATAAAACTTTACCATGTCTGGCTTGAATCTCTCATCTTTAAAGATATTCTTGAATGCTCTTATATCTCTTTCAATGTTTGATCCCGGGAGTCCTGGCATTAAATGATAGTTTATCTTCAATCCTGAATCTTTTAGCAACTGTGTGGATTCAATCACATCCCTGACTGTATGTCCTCTTTCCACTCTTTTATAGATGAAATCATAGATGTTCTGGACGCCCAGCTCCACCCTTGTAACCCCGAAATCAAGCATTCTTGATATATGAGGCTCCTTACACCAGTCAGGTCTCGTCTCAAATGTCATCCCTATGCATCTTATCTTTGATTTCTCATTTTTTTTCTGTGCTTCTTCCAGTATTAAAGAATCTTCTGAGTTCATTGCATCAAGGCATCTCTTAACGAAGTACTCCTGATAATCCAAGCATTCTGAGGGAAAAGTTCCACCCATAACTATAAGTTCTATTTTATCAACAGGATGCCCTATTCTCTTCAGCTGTTCCAGTCTCTGTAAAGTTTGTTTATATGGATCAAACTCATTCTGGATCGCACGCAGGGAAGCGGGCTCTTTTCCTGTATAACTCTGAGACGCATTTTCACCCCTGGGACAGTAGGTACATCTCCCATGAGGGCATGGCTTTGGCCTCGTCATCACAGCTACAACAGCTATCCCTGATAGCGTTCTCATCGGTTTTTTTCTTAAGATCTCGATTATATGTGGATCGTCTGTGAATTTTAAAATATCTGAGTTCCTTATCACTCTATCAAGGTTATATTTTCTTGATGCTTCTAATTTCAATCTCTGTATCTCTACTTTGTAGTTTTTTTCTTTGATTTTTTCTATGATATACTGAATAGCTTCATTCATAGACATACTCTGCTCCACATTCAGTGCATACGAGTATACCCTCATGCTCTCTCAGTATTCCTCCGCATTCTGGACATCTCTCCTCTTTTTCCTCTCTCAGGTAGGAGAGCGTTATAAAGTTTGCAATCAGTGGTAGAACAAACATCAGTGCAAGAGGGAAGTACATTATATCATAAAACACAGTGATAAAACTTAAAAAAAGAAGTACTAAAGATAAAAGATAGACAGCAAGAGACTTTACGGGATACTCAGATATAAAATGAACACTATCAAATATTGCAGGAATGAAATTATTTTTCTCAAAGATTATACTTGGAAACGTATATAAAAAAAGGAATGTGATTATAAAAATCCCTGCAAAAAAATAAAATTCAGGTAAAATAGAGAACAAAAGATAAATGACTAAAAAATAAAAAACTGAGAGTAAAAAAAGAGTTGAAAAGCTTCCGTAACTTTCTCTGATACCCTCCTCCAAGGAACTCTCTCCCTCTATCTCTCTTTTGATAAATCCTATATCTATTCCCATCCCGAAGATCAGAAGTAAGATATAAACAGAGAGGTAGGGAAGAAGTATCTCAGTCCTGATGTTAAGGCTCAGTTCTCGAAGGGTTGCAATGATCTCCTCAGGGTCTGATAGCATCTCTATACTCAGATTCAAACTGATATCTGTTATGTAGATGAAGAGTGTCATGAATACAGTGGGAACTAAGAAGGGAAGAGTAAGCTGTAGATTATCAGCATAATTCTCCAGGGACACTACGATTGTCTCCTTAAGATTCATACCTTTCATTTCATTTTACGCTTATTAATATTTTGTTAAGAAGTCGGAATATGGTTCTCATATCTTTTCCAAAAGATCTGCGATATAACTCTAAACAAGATATAATTACCATTTCTCGTTTATTTTTTCAATTTCCATTCATATTCTTTGAATAAACTGTAAAATGCTGTTCAGGTAGAAAATCAAACTCCTTTTTCAGTACATATCCGGCTTCCTTCATCTCTCTTATAATTGTTTCCTTGGGAACATAGTGTCCAGAGAGTCCATGGAAAGATAAAGATCTGGACTTTTTATACTCTATTATAATCTTTCGGATCAGAAGCTTTTTTATTGAACATTTTAGCCTGAAAGTTTTTCATTTTGTTACCTCCTTCATAAATTAATCATTACTTTTCCTTTTTACATTTTAGCACATAGAGAGCGGGATTCATCAAGTATCCGTCTTTCATGACCTTACTGTAAGTCTCCTCAATCTCTTTTCTTAAAGCATCCTTAAGATAGGTATTCCATGGAAGTTCTTCAACATCTTTCAGCATCATCGTTTTCCATTCATTCATACATTCCTGATATTTAAAATTCTTACTCTCAGGAAATATCCTTTCAGCGTACACTCTGAAACCGATTAATTGAAGGGCAAATTTAACTTCATCAGGCAATGGCTCAGATGACCAGATTTCTCCTTTAAGATTATAGATGGCCTTTGCAAGATTCCATCTCCTCCATTGTCCTTCGTTATCGGGATTGTCATAACTTTCTACAGGAATCTCCGATGTGATTATCAGATGCCCTCCTGACTTCAACACTCTTTCAAACTCTTTCAATGCAAGAAGCAGTTTTAATGGCTTTGGATTTAAGAAAACTATAGTATCATCACAATTTACAATATCTATTGACCTATCTTTCAGAAAACTTAGATTAAAAATATCTGCTTCCTTTAATTCAACATATTTGCTATACTCTCCAAGTTTTGTTTTGATCCTGTCTTTCCAGACCTGCGGTAAATCATTGTCAACAGATATTATTTTTGAAGATCCTCCCTGTTCGTGGACTCTTTTAGCCCAGAAATAGGTAGATTCACCAGCCCCTACCGCAGCATCTAAAATAACCTTATTCCTTAAGTCCAAGCCTTCAAGTACAAACTCATAGAATTTTTCCATTTCTTACACCTTCTCATGAGTTATGAGTTTTTTGAGGGTATCCGAAGTTCCGAGCATAGCGAGGAATTTGGGCAGATAAAACAAAGCCTGATACCCGCTTGTTAGCAGACCCGAATGGCGAGCCTGCGAAAGCAGGCGAAGAGTTCCGCACGCCACTGAAAGTTTTAGTTAAATCAGATTTTTTCATTTTATTTCACCGCCATAATTTTTGGATAATGCATACAAACACCTCTAACTTGTATGTTATTATCTTTTATAATTTTCATAACATCTTTCGCATACTTTTCCGCTTTAACTTTATCAGAAACTATTTCATAGCTTTCAGGATAGTTTTGCTTTAACCATTCTCTAAACTCTTTTCCACTTGC
>JAGGSA010000110.1 GCA_021159325.1 Methanomicrobia archaeon
TCTTATAACAATATTATGCACATAATGAGCTATCTCTTCTTCATAAAAATAGAGAGAGGGAGGATACTCATTGATGTAGTCCATAGGTATCGGTGGTCCCCATGTGTTGGATGTCAGAACATGTGTCAACTCATGACCATCCCCATATCCTTTTCTGAAAGCGCCTATAGAACCTCTATCAAAATCATCATACAATAAATAAATTGAATTGTTTTTTGTTATTCCACCATAAAATCCAAAATCTTCTTTAAATCTTTTTTCAGGATACAGATAACAGTTTATCTTCTTTTTATATTCTATGTTTAGATAACTTGTTATTATTCTATAATTCCTTTCTTCTATGTTTATTATGGAGTCTATGTCTCTCTCAGCTTTCGATCCTTGCTCAAAATAAAATATAAAATGTTCTGATTCCTTAGTTACCCACACCTCCGAATGAACATATGGTATAACTAATAACAATACTAACATAGCAATGCCGAAGTTCTTATACATTTTCTCACCTGTTTTTTATGCACTGAAATCTTTTATAAATTTTATTGTTATTTGAAGAAGAACATATCTTTCATACGGAATTCGCCACCATAAATACAAAATTTTGTATATAGAGATACTTAAGAGTTTTATGGGATATTCCATCGCAATCGCCTCCGGAAAAGGAGGAACAGGAAAGAGTGTTATATCCACAAATTTGGGTGTAGTTCTGGCCAAAGCTGGAAAGAATGTCCTGATACTTGATGCTGATCTGAAGATGGCAAATATTTCCCTGCTCATGGACCTTGAGTATCCGGAAATAACATTGAGTGAGGTTCTCTCAGGAGAAGCTGATTTAAAGGATGCCATTTATGAAAAATATGGTGTAAGGATACTCCCTGCAGGAATTCCTCTTTCAAAGGTAAAAAAAGCCAGAGCTGATAGATTGGAAAATGTTTTCAAGGAAATAACGTAGAGTATAGATTATCTGATCATCGATACACCACCGGGGCTTGAAGTGGATGCTATTTCAGCCTTAGCGGGTGCGGATAATATACTTCTTGTTGTGAATCCTGATGTCTCCAGTATCACTGATGCTTTTAAGATAAAAAAGTTTCTGAACTTCTGGGCACACATCTGCTGGGTCTTGTAATTAACAGGATAAAGTATGATGTCAGCGAACTCTCTGTTAAAGAGATAGAGGATGTCATGGAGAGTAAAGCAATAGGGATTATCCCTGAGGACCATGAAGTGAAAAGGTCTGTAGCATTTGGAGTTCCTTTTTATATCAGAAATCCTCAATCTCTCGCCTCCAAAGCCCTCTACAGATTGAGCATGAATATCCCTGGAAGAAAGGAGAACATGATAGAATCCAGGAAACCATATGAAAGACTTCTCAGGATCCTGAGGTGAATATATGTTAGATGAACTTGTCATAGAAGAAGCCCAGATACTTATGGATAGCTATCTGCTATGACTATGTAAATAAAATAATTAAAGACAGAAATTTAAAGTTTGTAATAGTTGATTATTTAGTTGGGAGGCAGACTTCCAATATCTTCAGGATGGAATATGAAGAATATCTGAGAGAAGGCCTGAATTTCCTGAAAAAAAGAGAGAAAACTCTGCGATCTGAGAAATTAATAAAAGAAAATAAAGAGAAACAGGCAATCTATAATGCTTTGATAGAAAACTTCATGCAGAGAGAAAAAATTATATCCTTTTCAGAAAAAATATTCTATAACGTTTTTATATATTACAAAAAAGCCCTGAAGGCATATATAAGTGGTATGTTCGAGATAGAGGATAGATACTATGAAGATACATATGATAAACTTCTATTTTATAAATTTGAAGAAAGAGAAAAACTGATAAATGGAATACTTGAAGGAATAGAGGATGAGGAGGAAAAACATTACAGAAGAATGCTGAAACTCAAACTTCAGACAATGGAGAAATACAGAGAAGAGCTGATGAAAAAATATAAAATCTCAGCCATCTGATAAGGATGTATCAAAATTATTAAAAATATCTGGATTTTTAAAAAAGGATTAAGCCATCTCTCTCTTCACAAGTGTTGTCACATAACCCACTACTCTGTTTTTCATTTTATCGTTTGGAAACTTGACTTTATCCTCCAGGAACTCTCTGTTCTTATAAAAATCTCTACTCAGCTCTTTACTGTATTTTTCAACTATCTCTCTTGCTATTCTTTTAATGAAAGTCGGTCTTATTCTTCCCATTGTATCGCCTCGGATATTAGTTTTATACAGAAGCATTTATAAATCTTCCTCAGATCTGGAACTCCTTTTTTGCCTTCAGCTCTCTGTTATCTGGCATTATTACTGTAACCTCTGCCTCTCCTCTCTCAACTTTTGTGATAAGCTTCTCAAATGGTATCTGAATCTTATCCTCCCAGTTATGGATCTTAAAGATCCCCTCATAGATTACGATATTTTCACTTTTTAAAATAATATCCACATTCAGTTCCGTGTTCTTAAAAAGAACGGGATATCCCTCCTTATCTTTCAGCACAATACTTACCAGGAGTCCGTCATATTCTGTATCGCTATCCCAGTTTCCCTGAACTATATTTATATCGCATGTTTCTACATTCTGGAATTTATTCTCTTCACCTACACACTCTAAAAAGAAAATCAACATAACCAGAATGATTCCATACCTTTTCATGATAATTTTATTGTACAGAACTTTAAATAATTATCGAGATCAATAACAAACCTTATAAACACTCAGAGGGTATCTTTTTCATGGTAAAGATAGCTCCCTCGATCCTTTCAGCAGACTTTTCAAAACTTGGGGAAGAGGTGAAAAGAGCAGAAGATGGAGGAGCGGATCTTATTCATGTGGATGTAATGGATGGGCATTTTGTCCCGAATATAACTGTGGGACCCATTGTTACAAAAGCCATAGCCCCACTGATAAAAATACCCATAGATATACATCTCATGATAGATAATCCTCAGTGTTTTATCGGGGATTTTTTTGAGAGTATAAAGGATAGAGAGAATCCTCAGGACTCGATCTCTGTCCATGTGGAGGCATGTATACACATACATCGTGTTCTGAAAGAGATCAGGAGTTATGGTATTAAAGCTGGTGTTGCATTAAACCCAGCAACATCCTTAGATACAATAGAGTATCTACTGGACAGTATTGATCTCATAACTATCATGACTGTAAATCCTGGTTTTGGTGGGCAGGTATTCATAGATACCATGATTCCGAAGATCAAAAAGGCAAGAGAGATGATAGAGGGCAGGAATATAGATATCCTTGTGGACGGTGGTGTTAAAGCAGATAATGCCAGAAAAATTGTGAAAGCAGGAGCTACAATACTTGCGGCTGGCTCTGCCATCTTTAATGGGACAAATTCTATTGAGAATAACATCAGAAAGATAAGGAATGCTTTAAAAAGATCGGAGTGATCATATCGTACTCGGTGCTATGAGATCGATGATTCTCATTATATCATCACTCTCTATCTCCACCTCCATTACCCCGAGTTTTGATTCCTCCTGAAAGTTCACAACTCCTACAAAAGCTGCCTGTTTATTCAGGGAAAAGCTCAGTTTTTTATCAGTTAAATTATTCAGTAAGATACTCCTTGCAGTATCTCTTATAGCCTGATCTTTAAGTTTTTCTTTTAGAATATTAAGACTACTTATCTTCGTGGATTCTCCTACAATATAGTTTCCTTCTTTTTTTAAATTTATATCAAATATATTCTTCACAGCTTTTTTGATCTTATCTTCATCCTCCGTGGGGTATATCACTGCTTTTATCCTCATATGAAACATATTACATTTTTGAGAGAGAGGTAAAAAAAGGTTTGGTAATGATATCATCTGAAATTCTTCAGAACGATAGATTTTTATATGTGAGGAAATTACCCATTATGAAGATACATGATGGAGAATAATACTTATTCAGGCTCTGAAGGCGGTGTCTCAGATGCTGAGAGTAGACCTGAGAAAAAATATCTTAACCTTAGGTATAAAAATAGTTTCAATAATAAATTTAATTGTAACTCCGCCTTCAAGGGCTCTGAAGGAGTATCTGAGGCATAATTTAAAGGATCTTCACGAAACATCCTTTGCTCTTCTGCTCACAACTTCCGGTAATATTTTCACAGGGTACTTTATGGGAGCGTTTTCTTCAAAGCTTGCTGTGATCCCCTCTCTTCTGATTCTCATCCCGGGGTCCATAGATATGAGGGGAAACATCTTCGGAGCTTTTGGATCGAGACTGGGATCTTATCTTCATTTAGGTCAGATAGAACCATACTTCAGAAGAACAAAGCTCCTCGACCAGAATATACTATCCTCTTTCTCTCTCAGCTTTTTCATGTCCCTTCTTTTAGCATTCATCTCCAGCATTTTTTCCAGAGCTCTGGGCATTGCCTACAGCGTTGTGGATCTCTCCCTGATATCCATTCTTGCGGGATTGATATCTGGAGTTATAATGGTCGTTATCACAATTTTAACTGCATTTATCACTTACAGAAGAGGATGGAACCCTGATAATCTTGAATCCCCATTAATAACTCTTTTTGGAGATATGTTCACTCTCCCATTTCTCTTCATTTCTGCTGATATCATCATGAAGTTTAGTTTCACTATCAGGAATATTATTTTTTTCATATTCATAGGTTTAACAGTATTGTTCTTATTAATCAGTCTTTATTCAAAGCCATATTCAAGGAGGATTATAATGGAATCTGTTCCTGTCTTTATTTTCTGTGGTATTTTAAGTACCACCTCAGGAAGCATCCTGAGCACGAGAATAGAGAGTTTGGTACAGATGGCAGGTCTTTTTACAGTGATTCCAGCTTTTCTTGAGGATGGTGGTGCTCTTGGTGGTATTCTGTCTGCGAATTTTTCCTCATGGCTGCATTTAGGATCCATTGATCCAAAATTTTTTCTTTCCAGAAGAGTTCTCACGAAATTTTTAAATACCCATTTAGTCGGGATCATTCCATTCTCCCTTATCGGTATTCTTGCCTACGGATTGAATATTCTTCTGGATCTTCCCGCTCCGTCTTTAAAGAGCCTTTTCATGGTGTGTCTTGTTGCCGGGGAGTTTTTAATTCTGGTGGTAAATTTTTTAACATTTTTTCTTTCTGTATTAACATACAGAATTAAATTAAATCCGGATAATGTTGTGATACCTCTGATAACGAGTTTTATGGACATTTTAGGATCATTTTCCCTTATACTTTTCCTGATCCTCTTCGATATCATCTGAGTAAAGTTTTTAAAATCTGCGTTCTCTCCTTTTTCATGATAATTATAGGTGCAGGAATAGGAGGCCTTTTAACCGCCACCTTACTGGAGAAAAAATATGAGATCAAAATCTTTGAAAAGGGAATAGTTGGAGGGAGGTTCAGAAATCTTCCTTACAGAGGATTCCAGTTAAGCACGGGAGCCTTTCATGCTCTACCTCACGGATCCACGGGCTTCACAGCCAGAATATTGGATAAGGCAGGAATACCGCACAGGATAATAGATGGTGATCCCTGGGGAACATTTCTGATCGATGGAAAACAGTACAGATTTAAGAATTTATATTCTTTCCTGAGTTTCATGGAGAGATTTAAAGTCTCCAGAGTTCTTTTTGATATGAGGTTTACAAAGGGTGATGATACGCCTTTGGGGGAATACCTAAATGATAAACTCAACAATGATACAGTATATAGAGTTGTAAAAGCCTTCTGTGGATTTGGGATGAGTATAGATCCATATGATATCCCGACGAGAAGCTTCTTCTCCATTGTAAGATGTCTGTACAGATATGGAGGTCCAGGTACAGTTGTAGGGGGGTGCAGTGCATTAACAGATGCTCTTGCCAAAGGAAAAAATATAATAAAAGAGGAGATAAAAGAGATCGTCGTTGAGGATAACGAAGTAAAGGGGGTAGTGGATTCTGAGGACAGATTTTATGAGGATAATATAGTTATAAGTGATATTGGGATTAAAGAAACGGTTAAATTAACTGGAAAAAATAATTTTCCGGGTGATTATTTAAAAAGGATTAATAATATAAAAGAAGCTGAAGGAATAAAGATAAATATAGCTACAAAGGATGGAATAATAAATCATAATGGTGTTTTGATCACCTGTGACACGGAAAGGGTGGAGGGGCTAAATCAGGTAACAAATGTTGATTCCTCACTGGCTCCCAAGGGGTATCATTTGGTAATGACCCATCAGACATTGAGATCTAACAATATAAAAAAGGAGATAGAGCTGGGACTTGAGGATATAGAAAAGATCTTTGGAGATAAAGATCATGAGATCCTTTTAGTTCAGACATTCAGAAATGGATTCCCTGTAAACAGGGCTGTTACAGGATATGACTTTGATTATAAAACTCCTGTGCAGGGATTGTACCTTGTTGGAGACTCTGCAAAGAAGGAAACTATGGAGGTGGATGGTATCTCAAAAAATGTTCTGGAGCTATACGAGTATCTCAGCTGAGGAGATCAGAAAAATTCATAAGATAGTTAATTATGAGAGGGGAGATACACTGAATATAATACAGGGAAACTATGAGTAGCGGTGGTAATATCCCAGAAGTATCTATCAGAGTTAAAAGAGATAATGGAAAATGAAAAAATATTAAATATAGAAAAAATTTAGTTTCTCTGACTCTGAGCCTGACAGAGGAGTTTTTTATACACCAGGAGGTATATCAATCGCAACTAGAAAACTTCCATGGGAAAATATGAACATATATCCACAATGACAGAGCTTATTTACATAATCGGAGAAAAAGATGCTGTAAGAGCTTACTCCATCTTCTCTCAGAGGATCAGAGAGTATTCAGAATAGTTGCCTCTATCAAAATCCTTTTATAACACTGTTATATCTTCTCTTCATGAGTACAATTCTTGATTACATAGGAAACACACCAATGATAAAGCTCAAAAATAAAAATATATATTTAAAATTAGAGGGATTCAACCCGGGAGAGAGAGTGAAGGATAGAATCGCATATTATATGATAAATAAAGCTGAAAAAGATGGTATATTAAAGAAAGATACGGTTCTTATAGAGCCTTCTTCAGGAAATACGGGAATAGGATTTTCCTCTGGTGCTGCAGTTCATGCAGCATTGCAGAAGTACAATGAAGAAAAAGGTGTTTATGCCGTGATTCTTCCGGATGGAGGAATGAGGTATTTGAGTATATTGTAAAAGCCATTTCTTTTCTGCAAAAAGAAAAGGGTTAGTGGGCCCGTCGAGAAATGAGACTTCGGAGAAGGATTATCCTCAACGGGGACACGAATAAAATGAGTGGGCCCGTCGAGATTTGAACTCGGGACCTCCTGGTTATCAGCCAGGCGCTCTAACCAAGCTAAGCTACGGGCCCTACACGGATCTATAGACCATTCTCCTTAATAAATTTATCCAGTATATCTTCGAGAGTTGGTCCCTTCTCTGATATTTCCTCTATCCTGTATCTTGCTCTCTGTGCAGGTTTATCGATCCTGATCACATGCTGAAGATCTATTGGAGTGCCATAGAGTACAGCATCACACTCAACACTGTTTACCGTGTCTTCAAAGTCTTTGAGCTGTTTCGGATCATAACCCATCGCAGGAAGCACATTCTGAATATGTCTGAACTCTTCAAAAACTTTTTTCATCTCTCCTTTAAGGAAAGGTCGTGGATCCACAACTGTGCAACCATACTTCTGAGCGGCAACGTATCCTGCTCCAAATGGCATTCCCCCATGTGTGATCGTTGGACCGTCATCCACAACTAATACTCTCTTTCCCTTTACCACATCAGGGTTCTCCACCTCCACAACGGAGTTTGAATGAATTATTTCAGCCTCTGGATTCATCTCTTTCACCGTTTTCTGCAGTTTTTCTATGTTCTCTTTCTTTGCAGTATTTTCTTTATTTATAAGGACAACATCCGCTCTTCTCAGATTTATCTGTCCTGGATAGTACTCAGTTTCATGTCCCACCCTCAGGGGATCCACAACTGTGATCAACAGATCCGGTCTGTAAAACGGTATTTCATTGTTTCCTCCATCAAAATGGATTATATCCGGTTTTTCCTTCATAACATCCTTCAGAATCTGTTCATAATCAACTCCAGAGTATATAACATGCCCCTTTTCTATATACTGCTCATATTCCTCCCTTTCCTCGACTGTGCAGTTATGTTTGACAAGATCCTCAGGAGTTGCAAACCTCATTGAGATCTGTTTTCTGAGGTCACCGTATGGCATCGGTTCTCTGATTGATATTACTTTATAACCCTTTTCTGTGAGGATATCAACTAACTTTGTGGAAACCTGACTTTTTCCACAGCCTGTTCTCACAGCGCATACAGAGGTGACAGGGATCTCTGCTTTTATCATGGTGTCATCGGGATTGGGAAGCACATACTCAGCCCCTGCTGCCTGCGCCCTCTGTCCTAAGAAAACAACGTGTTTGGCAGAAAGATCAGAGTAAGCGAGATAAACGAGATCAGCGTCATATTTTTTGATAAGTTCCTCCAGCATTGTTTCTGGATACATGGGAATACCATCTGGATACATATCTCCAGCAAGTTCATGAGGATATACTCTCTTCTCTTCAGATGTGGTACCCACATTCTGTTCTAAAGCATATGTAAATGCGACTACCTCATAATCCTCGTTGTTCCGGAATTTTCGATTGAATAGATGGAAATCCATTCCCAATGCTCCTACTATTATTACTTTCTTTTTTTCCATTGTATCACCTGAAAATAAAATCTCAGAGAATATTTAAAAAGGTTTCCAACATTACGTCGGAAGTGGTCCTATAGCGTTGAAATATAATAGTTAATTGCTTCGTTTATATCCTCTCTGTTTATCTCCGGAAAGAACTTATTTATAAAGTATTTTTCAGTGAACTCATCGATCTCAATCGGTATATTTTTCCCTGTGTTTATAAGAAGATCTATCTTTTTTGATCTCCATTCATTAAAATTCTTCATTTTTTTTCTGGAAGCTACATCGTATC
>JAGGSA010000042.1 GCA_021159325.1 Methanomicrobia archaeon
AATCCAAAAAATTTTATAAAAAATATAAAAAATGTCAGTATAATAGAAACAAAGGGGGATAAAATTATCATTTCCTGTTCATATAAAGAACTTGGAGAGATACTTGAAAAAACCGATGGTATAGTAGCCATCCACTCAAAAATACCTACTTTGGAAGACGTTTTTATAGAGCTTACAAAGGGATAAAATGATAAAAAAAATAATAAAATGGGAATTAAAGAGAATATTCTCTTCAAAAAAATTTACAATTGCATTTATTCTTCAATTTCTGCTAATAATTACAATCATACCGGTATTCACACTCTACTTGGAAACACTTCAGAGCGGCAAGTTCTTTTCCACAGCTCCGGGAATGAAAGAGTTTATACCTGTAGGAATAAATGAGAAATGTGAACTATCAGAAATAATAAAGGAGTACGATCAATTCAGCCTGAGAATTCTGGAAAAAGAAAAGGGAATGGAGATGCTCCAGAAAGGGAAGATAGTGGCGTACATAATTGCTGATGAGGATTTTGATGACAAAATGCTTAAAATGGAGAATATAACCGTTCTTATCTACTACAACAACACAGACAAGAGTTATGTTGCAAAATCGTATCTGGATTCCATTATCAATGGATTTTCGGATGGTCTGAGAAAAGCAAGAATAAAAGAACATGATATAACACCTGTAAATATTGAAAGAAAAGACAGAAAAGATTTTGTCACAGAAACCGAGAAACCGAAACAAAAAGAGGAAAGAAAAACACCTGTTCCAACAGCACCTTCTGTAAAAAGAGGAAAGATTGATATAAAAAGATTAAAATTTTCACTGAACAGAGAATATATAATCCTTCTGGTAATGCTTCTACCCCTTTTCATGTCCGGAGGGCTACTGACAGACTCTGTTGTTTCTGAGAAGGAAAAGAAAACAGGGGAGATGCTCTTAGCACTCCCAACGAAAAGAAGAAATATCATTATAGGAAAGATGCTTGCCATATTTTTTATTACGGTAATACAGATAATTTTATGGGTGTTTGTTCTCTATGGGATCGGAAGGATCCACAGCCTGTACACAGTTTTTCCCCTGATCCTCGCTGCTTTTCTTGTTATAAATCTCAGTCTCCTCATATCTGTTTATTCACAGAATTACAAAGAATCTGCGCTTCTTGTTACCGTTATATATGTCCTGATATTTGCATTCATGTTTGGAACGTCTGTACTTTATATCTCTGATCTCAGATCCCTCTCCCTCCTATCACCTCTATCCATGGTAATAGGTCTTGAAGAGGGAAATCTGACAGTTCTAAATACTATATACGGCATTTTACCAGCTCTTTCATTTTCTCTTATTACTATGGCACTATCTGTATATCTTTTTGAAAAAGATTCATTTTATTTTGGTCCGAGACCAAAATTACTTGATTTAATACCGGATATATTCTCAAAGATAGGAAAAGGAAATTTTGCATCTTTTATACTGGGATGCATAAGTGTCTTTGGAGCCATAATACTTGAAATAGGAATTGGAGTTTTGATCTACTTCTTCCTTAACTCAAATATAGGATTAGGGATATTTTTTGTTTCTACAGTCCTGATAGAGGAATATATCAAATATTTAGCCATGCTACCAAATAAAAGTAAATTTTCCGGTATATTTGTGGGAGCAGGATTCGGAGTTTTCGAGAATGTTCTTTCAGGATATATACTCTTTACAATGCTCTTTCCCGTAAAAATGATTTTTTTGAGAGTGATCCCTCTCCTCATTCACATGTGCTCCTCGGGAATCTTGGGATATCTCAGATACAAAAAAAGGACAAAAACAGGGTTTTTTATTGCTTTTATCATTCATTTAATCTATAACACAGTTATAGTGGTGAGTATATGAAGATACTGACTTTGGCCCATAAAGAACTGAAGGATATCCTCTCAGAGAAAATTTATATATTTGGATTTTTACTTCAACTCTTTATAGTAATGGGTATTGTTCTCATAGGATTTTCGTACAGTTATATTGCCCAGATGGAGAATAAAGTAAGTATCGCCACAAACGATGCTGATTTTGCAAAATTTATGTCGGGCGATGAAGAATTTCTCTGTTTTTACAGCAGGAACTTCTTTGGAGATGCCTATGTTCTGAATAAAGAAAATTCTTTCTATGTGTACACAGATGATGATGAGCTTTTCAAAACTTTAAGACCGAGAATAGAGGAGTATTACTTCAGGGGAAATAAGCCACTGGAAATGCCAATTCTGAAGATAGAGTTTATAAAAGAGAAGAGAGTAGTTCCCGAGTTCATAGAAGTAATGTACAGCCTTTTAGTACCAATTGTGTTGCTTTTGCCCGTGTTTTTATCGATGAACATGCTTTCAGATTCCATTGTTGGGGAAAAGGAAAGAAAAACCTTTGAAATTCTTCTTGCATCCCCTCTAACAAGATTTGAGATAATACTCGGGAAACTCTCTCCTGTAATATTCTTAGGGCTCTTTCAGGTTACACTCTGGCTATTTGTTATCAGCAGAAAGAATGTTTATATAAAAAATGTATTTGCACTGTATCTCTTTCTCCTGATACTTATGATACTCTTCTTTTCCGTATCTGTAATTTTTTCAATGCTGTCTTCAAACATAAGGGAAGCAAACATTTATTTAACTCTTTTTATGATGTTTTTAGCTTTCTTTATGTTTATCCCATTACCTTCAGGAAGGATAAGCGGTATAATTAAATACTCCCCCGTGGTAGGTATAGTCAAGATCACAACAGATACCCTGGATATATCGATACTGAGGTATTTTATTATCTATCTGATACTTGCTGCAGTGGCTATTTACATCGCAAAAAAAGTTCTTGAAAAAGATGAGAGTTTAAAACTGTGATCGCATGAGAAAATATGTGGATCTCCCTCTCCACGGTGGAAAGGCTCCTTACTGGCTTGTTAAAAGAATGAAAGGCTTAGCTGCAGAGATATTTAAAATCATGATCAACGATTTCGGCACAGAAGAGTGTTTGAGAAGAATAGCGGATCCCTACTGGTTTCAGGCTCTTTCATGTGTTCTGGGATTTGACTGGCATTCTTCAGGCACCACAACTGTAGTCTGCGGCGTTTTAAACGATGTTTTTACTTCTGAATTTGGTATTTTAGGAGCAGGGGGTAAGGGCAGGGGGAAGAAAACCCTACAGGAGATAGAGGAGAAATCCGGATCTCTTGGATTATCAGAGAACAAAATAGAGACTCTCAAATATGCAAGTAAAATGACGGCAAAGGTGGATTCTTCATGTATTCAGGATTTTTACTCGATATATCATCATACTATATTTTTTGACGAGAACGGGAGATGGTGTGTTGTGCAGCAGGGGATGAACTTAGAGAAAAGATATGCAAGAAGATATCAGTGGTACTCAACATCCAATTTTGTTAATGATCCCGAGAATAAAGTTTCGGGAAAAAAAGAAAAGGATGTTCTCAATCTTATTGATAAAAAAAGTGAAAATGTGAGGAAAACTAATCTTGATCTGGTTAAGACAGACATAAATAAGGTAAAAACAGAACTTGAGAGGTTATCTGTTCCAAAATATCAGAAAACTCTTGATAAATGGACAGGGGAGAAAATAATGAGGTATAGCTCTATGCCTCTCTACAGGTTGCCGAAAAAGGTGAACTGGAATGCTTTAAAAAAAGCTTATGAGTATGATCCCAAAAACTTTGAAGAACTCATCTCAGTAGAGGGAATAGGTGGTGCAACTTTGAGAGGATTAACGTTGGTTTCTGATCTGATATATGGAGAAGAGCCTTCATGGAAGGACCCTGTGAAATACAGTTTTGCCTATGGAGGAAAGGATGGAGTGCCTTATCCTGTTGACAGAGAGGCAATGGATAAATCCATAAGTTTTCTTCATGATATCGTTGAAAATATAGAGAACAAGGAGAAAAAGAAAGCTCTTGAGAGATTGAAAAATTTCAGTGTAAAAAAGAAATGAAATTCTATCTTTCGATAATATACTCAAAGATCCTTTTTGCCCATGCACTCTCCAGATCCCCCCTGTACACACCATAGGAGAAAATGATCAGGATAAGAAACAATCCTGTCATCTGGATCATTTTATTTGCATATTTATTGTCATATCTCATCCTTCCTCCTATATAAGGAAAATGCATATGTTTTTTCTTTGAAAAAGGATAGAAAAGAGGAACTCCACTGCTCGTGAGGCTATCTGCAAAAACATGTGATAAAACAGAGGCTGCTGCAATAAATGCCCATAATAAATTTCTCTTCAGAAGAAAGCCGATTATAAATCCAAAAAGAACAGATAAAAGAGAATGTGTGTATTCACTTCGGTGTTCAAGTATCACATCAAAATCTGAGGCTACTGAGAAAAATACTGTCCATACTATGAAATCTATAAGATTTATATCTGCATAAAATTTTTTACTGAAAATTATGTAGGCTATCACTCCAAACAGGATTCCGAGAGAGACATGTGTCTTCCATTCCATAAATGGTCTGGAATCGGATATTTTATAAGCTTTTGGGATCTTTTATATATGACCTCACAAGATTCTCACAGGAGAAGTAACCTTTTATAAAAAAATATGGAAACCTTTCCCCTCCGAAGACAATCTTCACGATCTCCTTTACACTCTTTCCTCCTTCATACAGCCTGAGAATCCTCTCCCCAAGATCTTCCAGATATCCTATCTTTTCATCCAGAACCTCATATCCATAAAAAATCTCACCGTGTCCCGGGAATATTTTTTCGGGTCTCAGAGTTCTTAACTTTTTCAGAGATTCAATGGCCCTGTATATTTTAACATCACGTGAAACCTCTCTTGCCTCCCCATGTAAAACGAGATCACCTGAAAAAATATATCTTTTCTTTTTTTCAAAGAGGGTAATGTGATCATCTGAGTGTCCTGGTGTGTACAGTATCTCAAAGGAATAATTATCTGTGTTTATCTTCTCTGGAGGAGTTTCGGATGTGAAATTTTTTAAGTTTCCAAATAGAAGCTTCTCAACTACAGTATAGCTTCTTTTCGCAGGATAGTGGTATATTCTGCATCTGAAATATCCTTGTAAAAGACTGTTACCTCCTGTATGATCCATATGTCCATGAGTATTCACAATTTTATTAATTTTTTTATTTTTTAAATAACTCAGAAGTTTTTTTGCAGTTCTTGGAAATCCAGTATCGATAAGAAGATCATCAATAAGATAAACGTTTACAGGAAATTTAAACTGTGATAGCTCTATTCTCTTGATATCCTCTATCTTCTCTATCATCTATTTCATCATCACTCTGCATATTTTCATTTTTATCGCAAAAATCCTCTCAACTTTAAAGGTGCGTCATATTTCCAGTCGTTCTCCCGTACCTCCTCTCCTATTTCTCTCGTGTTTTTACCGAGTCCCGAAAGGATGGGGAGAGACAGAGCAACAAGGATAAGTATAGTTCCCAATATATATACCAAGACCATAAATAAAGATATAATCCTCCATTTAAATATTTTTCGCAACACGATTTGCCAGTATATGTGCCTTTCTTAAAACTTCTGGAACTCTGTGAATACAGTTTTCTGAAACTATACTGAAAGCCTTTTCCAGGGTAATTTTATTCCCTACGGAAACATACAGTGGCTTTCTTGTTTTTCTCATAATTTTTCCGATGATCTCTCCATTCTGATACACATAATCCCCCTTTGCCTCTCCACATAAAAGGGATTTTGCAACTCCTATTGTCTGTTTTTCAAGTATGACGCCAGCTATCGTTGCTATTCCTGCTCTGAAGGGATGTAACAATCCATTACCATCAAATATTATGCATCCCTCACATTTTTTAATTAAATTCCATAGAACAGGAAGTTCTCTGAATGCAAAGTATGTCGGTATATACGGAAATTTCACATCTCTGATCTCATACTCCTCGTAATTTTCTGAAGCAATGGCTGCAACAGCCTTTTTTCCTTTATATGCCACGTCCACACCATAAACTTCTCCCGTTTCATTATAGCTTAAATCAACATTCTCTGCTATCTTTATCTGAAACTCTCTTAATCTCTTCAGATCTGGATTTTTTAATAATTTAAAAAACTCTACTTCATACATGAGTCCAGTGCTTCTTTAAGTTTTGGGACTGTTTCCATTCTTTTTAAATCTTCTTTATCGATCCATTTATACTCTGTATGCTCAAAGTTCAATTTTAGATCTTTTTCAGTCTTCAATTCAAATAAAAAAGGATGAACATAGAAGATATTTCTCAGATCTTCATCTATTACTTTCAGGATATCTCCTCTACCGATTAATTCTATATCCTCTCTCTTCAATCCAAGTTCTTCAGAGATCTCCCGATAAGCTGCTTCAATCGGCTTCTCATTCTCTATTGTCCCTGATATAGCAGCCCATTTTCCCCGGTATGTGGATACGTCTTTACTTCTTTTCAGTATAAGAATCTTGTTCTCATAGCTTAAAAAAGATGTAACTACATCAGATATCTTATAGTGCGGCTCATACTTTCCCATATACATCTTCCATTCTTTCTTTGGGAATCTTTTCTCCATGATCTCTAACTCTTCAAGAATGGCATCCTCTAAATCTATTCCATAATGCAGAGCTAACTGGACAAACAGAGCGAATACCTGTGCGAACTCTCTTTTTAAATTTTTCACATTGTATTCATGTCCTATTCCCTTTTTCTTGTACCCTTCTTCAAACTGTATATACCTCGATATCTCACCAAGTTCCTCTATGAGATGAGAAAGTACAAGGGAAGCTGGAAACTTTTCCCATCCTCTCTCTTTATCAAACTTATCTATCTTTTCCTGAATCTTTTTCAGGTCCATTATCTTCCCTCTTTCTGGAGTATACCTCTTGCTGCAAGAACTCCTGTGACTGCCGCATATATGATTCCTCTGGAACGACCAGAGGCATCCCCACATATATAAATATTTTTAATATTCGTCTCCATAAACTCTGTTGTGGGATACTTCGTATCATAGAACTTTATCTCAGGAGCATAAATAAGGGTGGAATCCGAAGCAATGCCCTCTATCACAGAGTTAAGCCTTTCTATGGCCTCTTTTATATTCAGCACTATCCTGTGCGGCATTGCCATTGATATATCCCCAGGTGTTACATTTCTCAGGGTGGGTTTTACAAGTCCCTTATTTATTCTGCTCCATGTGGATCTTCTCCCCTTTATAAAATCCTTATATCTCTGAAGTATCGGTTTACCGCCTCCGATAGTTGTGGCAAGCTTTGCGATCGATCTTCCATATTTTGTTGTATCCTCTACAGGGTCTGTGAGATTGACACGGGAGAGTATGGCTAAATTTGTGTTTGCAGATTTCTCCTCCTTCTTTGCATGCCCGTTCACAAGCACAAAATCCTC
The DNA here is from genome assembly GCA_021159325.1 of Methanomicrobia archaeon. Lineage (GTDB taxonomy): Archaea > Methanobacteriota_B > Thermococci > Methanofastidiosales > B48-G16 > B48-G16. Next base: position 7,364 of record JAGGSA010000042.1, read on the forward strand.
GTACATCTCCTCTGTAACAAAACCTCTTGGATTTGTACAGAAAGTTCTCACCATATCATCGTATGTTCTTGTAAAGAGCCTGAACTTTGCATCGTACATAACCTTTTCTATCGGTCTGTATATCGTTGCTGGAAACTCAACTCTCACTCCAACATCTATGGGCCCATACTTTGAAACAATGCCGAGAGAGTAAGCCTGTGATCTCAGCCAGTATGCACCTGCTCTTCCCGGCGCTGCAATAACATACTCTGCTCTTATATCCCCTTTATTTGTTTTCAAAATAAAATAGTCCTTTCCTTTTTCTATCCTGGTAACCTTTGTATTCAGTATGAATTTCACTCCTTTAGACTTTAGATCTCTATAAAAATTATCGATGATCTCTTTTGTCCTGTCACTCCCAATATGCCTTTGTTTTCCTGAAATAAACTCTATTCCATTCTTGCTCGCTTTTCTTTCCAGTTTTTCCATTGCCTCTCCGTCCTCTCCATATGTTTTATCCTCCACTCCATACCCCAAAAAGATCTTGTCAACATAATCTATAAGCTCCTGAATCTCTCCAGGAGTTCTCTTTAAAGACGCAGGATCTCCTCCTATTTTATATGTCAAATTCAATTTTCCGTCTGACAGTGCACCCGCCCCTCCAACTCCAGACGTGATCTGACACGGATCACATTTCAGACATAGATTTTTATCAGAAACAGGACACTCTCTTTTCAGAGCCTCTTTTCCAGATTCTACTATCAGACACTCTACTCCCCTGTTTATCAGCTCCCTCGCCGCAAACAATCCCGAAGGTCCTGCTCCTATTATCGCAACCTTTACTTTCATGCTTACCAAGTTTTATTGAATATCATTATATAAAAATGTTTCAGTGAGAAACCAATGTTGACTATCTTGCAGAAACATTTTCATTTCTGATAAGGAGAATGAGTATAAGTTTGCATAGAGTATTAAAAAGAATATGTTGTTCTATGAGAAGAAACCAATAAAAAGATCAGAGTTATAATAATTTACTATGAGCATATCTATAAAGAAAGAAATTGAAAAAATCAAAAATGTAAAAGGATCTGAAAAAATTCAGTTCATTATCCTTTATGGCTCGGCTGCCAAAGAAACAATGAAAGAAAGTTCAGATATCGATCTCTGTGTATATTATGATGGCACACCAGAAGAAGCATCGAAATTCAGGCTCAATGCTCTTGCAGAGCTCTTTAACGATAAATATGATCTTCAGATATTCCAGCAACTTCCTCTTTATCTCCGAAAGGATGTCCTGAAAGAAAAAATAGTGTATGCCAGAAACATAGAGTATGTGTACAGAATAGCCATAAAAACGATGAGAGAGTTTGAGGAGTTCAAACATAGGTTCTATGATTACATTGGGGAGAGGGCGATCTCATGAGAAAGGAGATCATCAGAACAAAAATAAAGGAGATAGAAGAGAGTCTCGATCTGGTAAAAGAGCATCTCCCCACTGATTTTGAGGAGTTCCTCAACTTAGGATTGGTGAAAGATGGGATTTATAAAAAGATAGAGTTCTCTATCAAAAATGCAATGAGATAGGGATGAAACCTCTCCACCACAAAACATTTAAATAGAAT
>JAGGSA010000030.1 GCA_021159325.1 Methanomicrobia archaeon
TTTTTCATTCAAAAACCTAATGAATGCCAATAATTCCTTCATTTTTTCACCTTAAATCTTTCTAAGCTATTTGTTGGTTAAAACCCAATTACTTCTATAAATATTTTTATCATTTACCTTGATGTCATATAGGACATATATGCCTTATATATTTTTCGGTTGTTTAAGCTTTAAATACACTAAATTGGATTTATTTTTCTGTAAATCATTCTCTTTCTCACTCAAACTTCTCCTCTATAACTTTTATTATCTCATCTGCTGTTTTTTCTCCTATTCCCTTTATCTTCATCAGCTCCTCTTTTGGTGCTGTAAAAACATTTTTCACGCTCCCGAAATGTTTTAAAAGCCTTTCGGCAAGTGTGGCTGAAACGTGAGGCAGACCCTCTATTATATATCTCTGATTCTCTCTTATATCCATGATCTTTTTACTTCCTCTTATAGGGATCTCTCTTTTCCCTTTCTGTTGTTCTCTTTTTGCGATATCCAGTAAAATAAGCATTGTTTCATAGGAGTCTTTTGTGAATATAACATGAACATTGAAATCCAGGATTATAGATATTATCGCACTCAAAATTGAGTTTGGGGAGATATCATGCTGGGAATAAAGATCTTCTCCCTCTATGATGAGAATGGGTATTTCATAACTCTCAGAGATGCCTTTTATCTGCTGGAATATCTTCCTCTCCATCAGACTTCTCAGAAAATCCTCACTGCTTTTTCTTTCAACACACACTCTTTCAGAAAGGATGTAATCTCCCACTGGAAGGTCTTTCTGCTCTACAAGACATCGAGAAGATAGAAATTTTACCACAGGACTTTTTTCCCTGTGATCCACTATTATTTTAATGAAATCATCTATTTTCGTCTGTTTTTCTATATTCTCCTTTTTCTTAAGCTGATTTTTCATCTGCAAAAGAATTTTATGCATCTTTTTTTCCTTTGCCTTGGATACCCAGAAATAAGCCTCATCTCTTGTTTTTCCTGTAAACAACACGATCACTTTACCAGCGCTTCTCCTCCCTGTCCTCCCTCTTCTCTGTATCGTTCTTATCTCTGAGGGAACTGGCTCAAAAAAGATCACAAGATCAACACTCGGTATATCCAGGCCTTCCTCTGCTATCGAGGTTGCCACAAGAACATTATACTCCTGGTTTCTAAATTTATCCAGGATTTCTTTCTGTTTTTTCTGGCTTAATCCTTTATCCCGTATTTTGGAACTCTGACCAACAAATCTGATAGCTCTAACTCCCTCTATATTATTCAGGAGATTAACTATCTTCTGTGCAGAGTCTCTGTACTGAGAAAAGACAATTATATTTCTGCATTTTTTTATTTCTTTTTCTATTATCTCCTTTAATTTTTCGTATTTTGGATGCCTTACCTCGATTGTTCTTGCTAAGTTGAGAGCTTTTTTTATAAGTTCAGAGTTAATTATCTCCCTTGCCGATTTTGTCTTTTGATGTTTCAATCTCTCAAAGTAATCCAGAAATGGTATAATTCCCTGAGTTTCAAGTAATTCCAGAGCATGATGTATCTTTACAGCGGCAGACTGTGCCATTATACCTATAAAATATTTTTTTTCCATATTCCCATAACTCTGGTTCATTTCCTTTCTTATCTTTGTCCCAAGATTCAGGAGATCCTTTTTAGATATGCCGAGAGATGCAGATCTCAGAAAACCTATATTGTAGAGTATTTTCAGTTTATTCTCTAAGTATTTCTCTAAGTATTCCCTTATTTTTTTATACTCTTCAGGAAAACCCACTTCTATCCATTCTATATCAACATCCTGTATATATCTCTTTATATCTGGAGAAGATTCTGTCCTCACCTCTATATTTTCAATGAAAAGATTTTCCAGTACCTCCTTAATTTTTTCTTTCTCACTTCCAGGAGATGCCGTTAATCCTATTATTAAGGGGTTTTTTCCTTTCTCCATATACTTTTTTGCTATGAAGACATAAGCATAATCTCCCACAGCTCTGTGGGCTTCATCAAATATTATCATGGAAACATTCTCAAGATCAAGTCTTTGAGATATTATATCATTCTCGATAACCTGCGGAGTTGCAAATATAATCTTTTTATTTTTATAAAGCTCCTTTCTTTTTGATGGCGCCACAGTTCCTGTAAAAAACTCCATATCCTCTATATTCAGAACATCGCAAAATGTCTGAAAATGCTGCATCACAAGAGGCTTTGTTGGAGCTAAAAAGATCACCTCCCCTTCATACTTCTGAAGCCTATACACTGTCAAAAGAGCTGCTATTATTGTTTTTCCAAGTCCTGTGGGAAGAACTATAAGAGAGTTTTTCTCTCTGCAACTGTCAACGATTGCTTCCTGGTATAACCTCGCCATCACTTTATTTTTTTTAATAAGAGGGTGATCGATGAACTCCATACTCTGTATTCTCATCTGCTGTATAAAAATATGGTGTAGTGAGTCTTTCTAAAGATTTATAAATAAAAAAAATAAGGAGTTTTAATGAAGATTCTTGCCCTGATCCCTGCATATAATGAAGAAGAAAGAATAGGAGATGTTGTAAAAAAGACATTAAAGTACTGTGATGTTCTTGTGGTCGATGATGGATCCATGGATAACACAGGAAATATAGCAAAGGAAAATGGTGCTTTCGTGATAAAACATGAAAAAAATAAAGGAAAGGGAGATGCTTTAATCACAGGATTCAACTATGCCATTGAAAATAATTACGATGTTATAATAACTCTCGATGCCGATGGGCAACACGATCCTTCTGAGATCCCGAAGTTTCTTGAGAATATAGATAAATACGACATTATTATAGGTGCAAGGGATTTCAGAGAGATGCCATTTCTGAGAAGACTCTCAAATACCATAACGACATTTTTACTATCTTTAAGAACGCATCAGAAGATAGGAGACAGTCAGTCCGGGTACAGACTGATAAAAACTCATGTTCTCAAGGGATTGAATTTTAAAACTAAGAGATTTATTCTGGAATCTGAGTTGCTTGTAAGAGCAAAGTGTAGAATAGGAAATATCAGAGTAAAGACAATTTACAGAGGAGAAAAAAGCCATATAAACAATTTAAAGGACACGATAAGATTTATAAAATTCCTGATACAGAGTTTATTATGGTAAAAATGATCGACAGTGAGAAGATAGCAAAACTTCTTTTATCGGGAGCGAGGATGACAGATAAACACTGTGAAAAATGTTCATATCCATTATTTGAAAAGGATGGAAGAATATTCTGTATAAACTGTGACACTGAAACAAAAGAAGACATAATAAAAGAAAAAATAGAGTTTCTCTATAAAAAACTAAAAAACACAGAAAATGTAGAAGAGATAGAAAAAATAGCAAGAGCCATAGAGACTCTTAAAAAAATAAGAAAATTATAGTTTTTCCACTATTCCATTATCCGCATCCACCCTGAGTTTATCTCCTGTCTTTATATTTTCAATATCTATCTTATCAACACAGGGGATACCTGCAAGAATCACCCCTGTAGCAACTATTGTCTCTGTTTCCTTGTTTATTATGGCCTTTGGTGCAACTCCATTCATTTTCAGTCCGTATATAACATAAGACCCAACAGTAGAGCCTTTTCCATATGGGAATACAAGTATTTTATCCTTCACACATTTCCCCTCAAGTTCATGGCCTTTTTCTATAACAATCCCTGTCTTTGCATCTATGCCTCCATAAAATCCTATTGGCTCACTCGAGACAATGGCTTCTCCCTCCACCTTTCCAGGACTTATCATTCTACCTTTCATCTGTAACACCCTTTATCAGCTCATCTATGCTGTTGAAAACTACATTCTGCTTACAGAATCCCGGTAAATAATTAGCAGCTTTTCCAGAGTTTACACCTGTCGTTTTGAACCCCATCCTCTCTATGGGAGATACCACCATGCATGTATCAGATACTATCTTTCCTCCAGCTTTTTCGATTATATCCCTGTATCCCATAAGAGTTGCTGTTTCCTTCATTGCTTTTGAGGTACATATCCATAGAGGCTTCACGAGCTTCTTACCTTTGAGCTTCTCTGCAACCTCTGCGATCTCACGAAGAGATGCATGAGGACATCCGAGAATTACAATATCCACATCTTCTCCCGTATTTAATTTTTCGTATGTTTCTCTGATCTCTTTATCTGTAACATCTATGCTTTCCAGCCCTTTTGTCTCCATAAATCCCGCTTCAGGTGTCAGATTCTCCACATGGTAAAGCGCTACTGCTCCTGAAGCTGCCATTGCTGCACCCAGAGCTTTTAAATTATCTGTATTTGCATTTTTTATCCCTTTAAAGTATGGAATCTTATTTTTAACAAGTTTTCCTATGTAATATCCCAATGCTCCAAAATCTGAGTTGGATCTGAGATCCGCATCAACATTTATTACTATGTTGGGTTTTCTGTTCTCATCCAAATGCAATCCATAGTTGGGTGTAACACCACATAATGCAGCCGCCAATGCTGACGGTCCTCCCTCTCTGTTAGTTCTTGCACCTATCACAGAGTTTGAGAAAGAGACAGCTGAAGACTCAGACCATGCTATGTGTTCTCCGAATCTCGGCAGATTTCCAGCAAGGTATGGTGTGCATGTTGCTGTCACAACTATTCCCATCTTTTTAAACGCGTTCATAATTCTTATCTGATTCTTTGCAAAATCTGCCGGGAATCCCAGTTCTCTCCAATTTTCCATATCCATCCCTGCGGGATTTAAAAATGTTAAAACTTTGACCTTAGCACCCTTCTCCGCAAAATCCTCAAGAAAATCCCTTCCAGGATCCCCTATGGATTTATAGGAGACTCCAGCTACCTGAACTGACCCCACAGGTATCATCCTGTCCGCACCGTAAATATCCCCAAGCCTTACAAGCAGTCGAAAAACTTTTTCATACACCTCTCCTTTCTCACCATTCAGGATGGCTTCCTCTTCTTTTGTCAGATACATGATATCATGCTCCTACAGTTATCTACAATCCTATTTATCTCCTCCTTTTTAGCATTATCTATATGAACTCCACCCAGAACAACAACTCTTTTATATTTTTCACATGCCCTCTCAGCTATTTGTTTTAAAACAATATGGTCATAATGACCCTCAAATTTTATTACTTTCATCTTTCCCTCTTCACAGATCACTACCCCACCTATATGTGGTTTTTCTCCTCCTCCGAGAATATATATCCTATCATCTCCTATCTTTTTCTCTTCAAGCCACACTCTGTACTTTCCTTCACCTGATGTAATCATTTAGGTCTACCTTCGTATACTTTACCTTCACATACTTGCTCGGATCGACATTTGAGGGTATCGTTGCATCTATACCTACTTTTGTTGTCCTCGTCTTTTTACCTTGTTCATGTTTTCCCGATGGATCCAGTGAACTCCCGGGCTGATCTGGATATATATAGAGATCTCTATCTCCCTGGAACCTCGTTGCTATAGCCCACTCCAAGGCATTAGGATCGTATATGTCAACGTCCTCGTCTACTATCATAACATGCTTCATGCTGCCATGTCCTCTGAATGCAGCTTCTATCACATTTTTGATATCTGTATCCTCTTTTTTCTTTATCTGAACAACTCCATGTAACCATGATCCTCCTCCGATAGTTATGAGAACATTCCTGCACTCTGCAACTTTGCTCACCTCATTGTATATTGTGGGCTCCTTTGGCATTCCCATCAGTATCTTATGCTCCATTCTTCCAGGAATCAGAGCCTGGTACATGGCATTTTTCCTGTGTGTTATACAGTCCACAACAAAAACAGGCTCCTTTCTCTCAAAATCTCTTGTCTCTGTGAGATCAACGAAAGGTCCTTCACGATCCAGCTCTCTTGTTATCCTACCCTCAATAACAAACTCAGAGTTCGCTGGAACTTCCAGATCTTTTGTTATACATTTTGTTAATGGTGTCTCATCGAGGGCATTTGCAATGGATAACTCATCAACACCAGAAGGTGGTCCTAAGGATGCTGCCACCATCACAGGAACAGAGTTTCCTATGCACACTGCCATCTCAAGATCCCCCTCTATCTTGTCGTATGTTGTTCTGGTCTGCCTTTTTTTTATCAGTCTTGCAGTGAATTTATTCTTTCCTATCTGCATCAATCTGTGGAAACACATGTTTCTTCCTGTATCAGGATCCTTTATTATGGCAACAGATGCTGTGGCATATCTTCCCCCATCTCCTGGAAGATGCTTCAGTATCGGAAGTTTATCGAGATCAGGATCCTTCACAACTACTTCCTGACATGGCGCATTTTTTACCATTTCAGGATCTTTTGGGTTTCTGAGGGCATCAACTAATTTAAAAAGAAGATTATCCTTTGTTGTATTCAGTCCCTCTGCTATTATATCCCTGCTCGATGTGATACCACCGAAAACAGGGAAATCATACCCTTTAACATTTTCAAATATCACAGGCTTTTCATCGAGGGAGTACATTATGTTCGCTATCTCATACTCTGTGGAAACCTCTTTCTTTACTCTCAGGAGCTTTCCTTCATTCTCTAATTTGTTTAAAAACTCTCTTAAATCCACATCATCACCCTACAACAGTCCTCAAAGCCTGAAATCCTTCTTTTTCCATCGCAGATGCAACTTTCTCCTGAAGCTCTTTTCCTGGCGTCAGAGCCACCATGCATCCTCCTACTCCTCCTCCTGTGAGCTTTGCACCGAGTGCTCCATTATCCCTTGCAAGTTCCACAAGAAAATTCAGTTCCTTTCCATCAACCTCTATAGCCTGAAGCTGTTTATGATTTTCATTCATAAGCTCTCCTACACGTTTGAGATCGTATTTCAGAAGTGCTTCTCTTGCCTCATAGACAAGCTCTTCAGCTTCTTTAAATATTTTATTGTATTTTTCAGGATATTTCTCCTTTCTCTCCCTAACTCCTGCAACTACCTCTTTGGTATTTGCAACAACACCTGTATTTCCCATCACTATCTCAACTGGCTTCTTAATCTGGAGCCTTTCTATTATATTCTTCTCTCCTCTCTTGAACCATATTAATCCTCCAAAGGTAGCGGCTGTGTTATCTATCCCTGAAGGAGTGCCTGCAAAAGCCTTCTCCCCCTCGTATGCGGCATTATTAACCTCCTCATCGGATAGACCAAGTTTGAACTCATCGTTTAAGGCTCTCACAATTGCAACGAGATTTGCTGCACTTGCACCTATGCCAGAAAATGTGGGGAGGTTTCCTCCAAGTGTTATTCTGATCGGATTTTTCTCGACATCAAATCCGAGATAATCCATCACCCTTCTCAGAGCTTCTTTCTGATGTTCCATCTTCTCTTTGCTGTATCCCTTTGTTCCCTTTCTGTTATCTATTAACTCAATCCCCTTTCCACTGTGTCTCACAACCTCTGCATCCGTTGTCAATCCTATAGCAGACGCAATCGCCGGAACTCCATGTACCACAAAATGTTCATTAAAAAGAATTACTTTTCCATATCCTTTTCCAAATCCCATATAATGCCTCCTTCAAGTTTCATGAATATTATCCTGTACTCTTCTTTATTAAATTTATCTCAAAACAACAGATCCGTATCCAACAACTGTCGATATATCATGGGAAACTTCATAGGACGTGGAGTAATGAAGGATCTCTCCTTTTTTCACATAATCTTTCAGTGCAAATATCATTGTGGAAACGCATCCATAACCGCACATCGTGTATCCCGTTTTGACAATATCATATATTCTCTCAGGATCTAAATCCACTATCGCATTCAGAACTTCCATATCCATTTTCTTCATATTTTCAAGAATATTCTCTCTAAAGGGCATATATCCATAGGTATACCCATAATGCATCAGATCACTGCTTGCGATTATCCCGATGCTCCTGTTTTTTATAACTTTTTTTATACTCTCTCCTAACTCTCCTGCCGTCTCAATATCCTGCATTGCCATACATATAGGAACAAACTTAATATTCATGGAAAGATACTGAAGAAACGGAAGCTGAACCTCTATGGAGTGCTCGTAGAGATGTGAGGTCTCATCAAAATCAAGGATATCACATTCTTTTAGGATATCTTCAGCAAGCTGAGAATCTATCTTCACATTTCCAAGAGGTGTCTCCCATTCCCCATCTCTCATAAGAGCTAAAGGAGATCCCATCCCTGTATGGTTTGGACCTATTATGATGAATGTTTCGGGGAAGTTCTCAGCCAATGCTCTATAACTGTAACTTTTTGTTTTTCCTGAGAAAATATATCCAGCGTGAGGGCATAGAACTCCTATTTTTCCATCATATTTTTTTATTTCTGGCTTTTTTTCAAAAAATTTTTCTATCTCATTTTTTAAAATATCAGGATTGTGGGGATAAAAGCTTCCAGCAACTCTGCTCCTTCTGATCATAATACCACTTTGTTTTAAGAGTTTATAAATTTATTTTGATTATAAGAGAATTCGAAAATTTTAAATATCTGTCTTTCCATAAGGATAACGGAGGGCTACATGAAGTTCCCACTCTGTGTGATGCGACTATCATGGTAGCCCTCCACCCCATAAAATTTTAATAACATGGAATAAACTCTTAACATGATCTTTGAAATTCTTCTTATCTCTACGGGAGCCATAATCCTCAGAGATGTTTATTATTTTCTTCTCTATTTAATCTCATTGAGAATAAAATTTCCAGAAAAAGAATATAAAGGAGATTATACTATAATAATCCCAAATTACAACAAAAAAGAGTTGGATCTATGTTTAAAAAATATATATCCTGAGAATATAATTGTGGTGGACGATGGAAGTGATGACAAAGAAATTTTAAAGAAATGGGAAGATAAAGTAAAGATATATTATCTAAACCACAGAGGAAAATATCATGCCCTGAACTATGGAATAGAAC
>JAGGSA010000083.1 GCA_021159325.1 Methanomicrobia archaeon
GATATACAGAAAACTCTTGAAGATGAAAATGTAAAAATAATAAGATTTAAGTTTGTGGATACATCGGGAAGGATCTATGGCATGTCCACAACCAGAAAAAAATTAAAAAAAGTACTGCATAGTGGAATAAGCTTTGATAGTTCTTCCATACCCAAATTTTCAAATATTTATGAGAGTGATATGAAATTATTCCCGGATCCTGATACCTTTAAAGTTCTTCCATATGAAAGAAAAGAAGCATCATTCATATGTGATATAAAATACCCTGATGGAAAACAATACGAAAAATGCACAAGAACTCTTCTGAAGAACAAACTTCATAGCATTGATTATAAGTACATAGTTAAGGCAGAACTGGAGTATTATTTAATAAAAGATGGGAAGCCCCTCGATGATAACACATACCTCAACGCATCCTTTGATGATACAGGACACAGGATCACAGAAGAGATAGTTCTCTTCATGGAGTCCATTGGTATGGATATCGAAAAATTCCATCACGAGAACGGAAGAGGCCAGTATGAGATAGAGTTCTTCCCAAAGGATGCTCTTACAATAGCGGATGAAATAGTACTTTTTAAAGAGATCGCAGAGAGAATTGCAGATAAATACGGTGTCCAGATATGTTTTCTTCCCAAGCCTTTCATGGATGAAGCTGGATCTGGAATGCATTTTCACCAGATACTGATCAAAAATGGAAAAAATATTTTCTATGAAAAAAGTTTGACTGAAAAAGGGAAAAAATTTATTTCAGGACAGTTAAAACATGCTTCCGCACTCACCAGAATTTTAAATCCTACAGAAAACTCATATAAAAGGCTTAAGGGAGGTGAAGAAGCCCCGAGATATATCTGCTGGGGGTACTCAAACAGATCCGCACTTATAAGAGTTCCTCCCTCAGGAAGTATAGAGATAAGATCACCGGATCCAATGTGCAATCCGTATCTTGCCTTCTCTGCTCTTCTGGATGCTGGATTTTCCGGAGATGAAGATCTTCCTCCTGTACAGAGAGATGTATATAATCTTTCTGATAAAGAACTGAGAGAGTATGGTATAGAAGAGTTACCTGGAACTCTGAAGGAAAGCGAGGAGGAACTGAAGAAAGACCCAATACTGAAAGAGTATATGAAATTTCTGTGATCATGCAAAAATTTATATTCGGGGAATGCAAAAATTTTTAGGTGATAAAATGAATGTAGAGGAATACATAAAAAACAGACTGAGGAAAGAAAAACTTCATTTCACACTGATCGATCCTGACTCAGAGACTGCAAAAGATACTAAAAAACTGAGCTTGCTGAAGGAGATCAATACCGACGCTATACTTATTGGTGGATCAACGCAGGTGAGAGGAGAGGAACTGGATGATATCATAAAATCCATAAAGAAAATCACAACAGTCCCTATAATAATATTTCCGGGAGGAGTTGGAGGTATAAGCAGATATGCAGATGCCATATTCTTCATGTCCCTTCTGAACTCCAGAAATCCATACTTCATAACAAAAGCTCAGGCTCTTGGTGCCTTTCAGGTTAAATCTTCAGGACTTGAAACTTTGCCAATGGGATACCTCATAGTCTCTCCCGGTGAAACGGCAGGATTCATAGGAGAGGCTGATCTTCTTCCAAGAAACAAGCCAAAGATCGCAGCAGCCTATGCACTTGCAGCACAGTATATGGGGATGAGATTTGTCTATCTTGAGGCTGGATCCGGTGCCTCAGAACCTGTACCCTTAGAAATGATAAAATACGTGAAAAAAGCAGTTGATATACCTGTTATTGTGGGTGGAGGGATAAAAGAAAAGGAAAAAGCAGAGGAAATATCCAGAATCGCTGATATATTAGTTACAGGTACAATTGCAGAGGAGAACTTTGATAAGTTGAAAGAGATAGTGAATGCTGTGAAAGGGATAAGATGAGCCTTACCTACAGGGTGAACAAGTTCCTGGATTCTCTTAAATACGATTTTGAGATAGATAAACTGGATGATAAAGAATATTTTAAGGAGATATATTTCAAAATATCAAAAAATCTATCTATAATGGAGAATTTTAAAGAAGAAATGGAGTTTTATGGATTTCCAAATCCATTCTATCCCCTGAAAGGACTTAAAGGTTCTGAACCTTTTTTCAGAAACAGAGCACAGTTGAAAAAGCTGACATATGAAAGAAACTCCTATGCACTCTCAGCACACAGAATAGCATTGGAGCATCTGAAAGAATCCATAATGCTGAAAAATGATAAGAAATACACGGGAAGAGAAGCTCTAAAGTATATAAACAAAGATCTCAAATTCTGCAGAAATGAAGAAGGTGTTTACAGGCTTGAGATCCTGAGATTTCTTCCTTTATCTGGAGATTACATGGTAAAACTAAGCCAGTTTACAAAGGAAGAAAGAAAAAACTATCGAAAGATACTCAGTATAATCGATAAAGAAAAAGGAGGAGTGAGCTCTGTAAGCTTTTATGTGAGATACAAAACAGGGATGAAAAAGAAAAATATTCCATTGAAAGAGTATAAAGAGTTTATAGAAGATAAAATGAGTATAAAATCCTCCAAAGTACACAGAAAAAAAGGAGGATTAATCAAAGACAGACATATCAGGAAGATTCTCGCTATTTCATATGCCCCCATAGGCATAGAAACTTTTGTTTTTGATCTTGCAATGTTCTATTTAAAAAAGGGAAAATATGAAAGAGAGAGATACTCAGGGATATTTCCCACACTTTCCAGTGAGATCCCTCATGAAAAACTTGGAAAATATGGAGAAATAATAGAATTAAAAGAAAGAATGGAAGAAGAACTTCAAAAATTAGGAAGATTTGAAAAAAGTCTTACTATAGGTGGAATAGCGTATTACAAAGTCACAGGAAACATGGAAGAAACCCTGAGATACTTCAATATGAGTGAAAAAAAATTAAAAAGAAAACTGGAGGAGTTTGAAACAATAGGACTTCTCAGCACTAAAAGCCTGAAACCAAGAACTCAGAAGTTCCTGAAGTATCTGAAAAGGTGATTTTTTGAAAGTAATAAAATTTACGAATAAAGAGAAAGTTATAAAGGAAATAGAAAAGGGATTTGAAGACGAGGTGGTATATCTCTCAATAAGACCTTCGATAGATGTAATCGTCGCACTCATAGAAAACGATCCAAATATAAGAACAATTTTATGCCCTCCCAGTCTTTATGAACTGACATCTGAAAGGGTAAAGAATGCTCTTAAAAAGGTGGGTATCTCTCTCCAGAAAGGAAACTTTAAGGCTGGAAGGCCTGTGAAGTATAAAAAAGAGGATATAGAGGAGATGGTAAGACTTTATAAGGCAGGAATTCCCGTCAGCAGAATAAGAGAGGAACTTGGCATACCGAGAAGAACTATTTATTATTATCTGAATAAGGTGAAAAACAATGAATTATGAACTGTATAAGGAAATATATGATAATTTAAATACACTGGAAGATATTGATGCTCTTGTTAAAAAATTTAATATAGAAAAAGAAGTATTCCTGGCAATACTCTCCCAGAAAATAATCAGAAACACAAAGAAGAATTACTATAGACTGAAAAAGAAAAAAGATACATTAAAAATGAGATGGCAAAATGGGGACAGTATCATAAAATTATCAGAGGAGTACAACTTTTCTCCGGTGCTGATGGCATCCTTCATACTTAAAGATACGCTTTCTCATAAAAAATTTAAAGAGTATCTGAAAAATCCAGATTCTATCGAGGATGAAAGGGTAAGAGAAGAGATAAAAGAAGTAACAGAGAAAGATATAGTCTATTCGCCGAAGTATATCATTCTTCAGAGAGAAAATGGAATAAGATGTGAGGAAGAAATAAAAAACTGGCTTTTAAAAAGAAAAATTAAATTCATAACAGAAAAAGACGCAAGAGTTGAGAACTTCAGTAAAACTCCAGACTTTCTTCTCATGACCCCTTTTACCGTTGGAAACTTTGAGGCAAGATGGATAGAGAGTAAGGCAGGATTTGGGGATCTTATTCAGTTCAGGGAGAACTTCAGGGATCAGTTACGGGCATATGTGAGGATATTCGGTTCAGGGATCATAGTTTACTGGGCTGGTCACTTAGATATGCTGAGCAGTTTCTCCAGCAGGATAGCTGTGGTCTCCAAGAATTTTTTTAATTCAAAATGAAGAGTTCATTATCTCAGAACTTTAAATTTATTTGGAGTTGGCTCATAGAGATCTCCTCTCTGCTTGAACTCTTCTATCGCCCGTCTCACAAAGCGTTTGTCAATTCCCTCTTTCTCTGCTTCCTGAATTATCTCCTCAAGAGACACTCCATCCCCTTTATCCAGTTCAGTTATTATATCCATGAGATGTATCATTCTGTCTCTCTGAGACTTAGGCTTTCCGGTCATTATGACATCTATATCCAGCTTCCCTGTCTCGGGATCAACTCCCACCTTGAACAACGTGTTTTTAAAGAGTTTTATTACAGCCTCGGCATCTTCGGCCTCCACTCTGTTTGAAAGCCTCATCTTTGCTCTTGCCTCACTGAGTCTTATAAGTGCCTCCAGCTGTCTTGCTGTGATCGGGACGGGAGCATCCCTTCCCTGAGCTATTTTTCTCATCTGAACATAGAAGTTATGGATCTTTCTTGCTGCCTGCTTAGTTAAAACAGGAAACACATTTATTTTTGCGTAGAGTATATATTTTTCAAGAATTTCAAGATTCAGAGGTGGTGTTATAATTTCTTCAGCATTTCTGTGAACATCAAGAATATGCTGGGCAGTTGCCTTATCCCTCTCTTCATCGGGAACATCTGTTATTATGAAGACAAGATCAAACCTTGAGATGAGTGTTGGAGGAAGATCTATCTGCTCAGCGAAAGGCTTGAATCTGTCAAATCTCCCATACTTTGGATTTGAAGCTGCAAGAATAGCTGATCTTGCATTTAATGTTGCTACTATACCTGCCTTTGCAATACTTATCGTCTGTTGCTCCATGGCTTCATGTATCGACGATCTATCATCCTTGCTCATTTTGTCTATCTCATCTATGCATGCAATTCCTCCATCTGCAATCACCAATGCCCCGGCTTCCAGTGCCCAGCCACCTGTTGTTTCATCATGTACAACAGCTGCTGTCAATCCAGCAGCACTCGTCCCCTTTCCACTCGTATACAGTCCCCTCGGCGCTATTTTCGATGCATACTGGAGAAGCTGTGATTTTGCAACACCGGGATCACCCACCAAAAGGATATTGGGGTCCCCTCTCAATCTTGTCCCATCGGGAAGTTCCTTTGTAACACCTGAGAATAACTGCATCGCTATCGCTTCCTTCACATCTCTGTAACCATAAACAGAGGGAGCTATGGAGTCTGTTATCTTATCTATTATGAAGGGATCCTGTGCAAGTTTTTTTATCTCTTCCTCCTCTTCCTTGGTGATTCTGATCTCCTCAACATCCTGATCCTCTATTCTTATGGAGTTCACATCGATATACTTACTGAAAGTTGTTTTCATGCCCTTGAATGTTCTTTCCTGAACGGTCTTGAGTATTCCTGTGATTGTAACTCTGTCACCGGCCTTTGCCAGCTCCACAAGATCGTTTCTGACGA
This sequence comes from Methanomicrobia archaeon, assembly GCA_021159325.1. GTDB lineage: Archaea > Methanobacteriota_B > Thermococci > Methanofastidiosales > B48-G16 > B48-G16. The sequence goes on from JAGGSA010000083.1 coordinate 5,584, forward strand.
TAAGATTGATCCTTCTCGGCATTCTCCCTCCTCTGAGCTTTTCAGGCCTCTCCTGGATCTTCAAAACCTGCCAGTCTCTGAACTTCGATTGGTCTTCAAGAAGTTTAAAGGGACCATTTCTCCCACATGCAGGATTCTCACATATTGCAGGCTTCTTGAAAAACTCCTCTGTCTGCTCAACTATCTGTATATGACCACATCTCTGACACTGAAATACAGCCTCAACGATCTCGGGTTTCACCTCGGAACTTCTACCCACTATGCCAAGAACCTGAACAAACTTGTTCACATGAGAAGATCTTAAGTCCCTGATCTCTATCTCCTCTGATTTAGCATTGTAAAATCTTACAAAAACATCTTCTCCAAGGAGTATTGTTCTCAGTGCATCATCTGCTATTGGAAGAACATCCACAGGTCTCTCCACGATAGCCTCGTATAACTCCGGATCGTAATCTAAGATATCATCACAATCCACTTCCAGCGATCTCTTTTCTGTGGTCTTCATCTCATCTATCTGCTTTTTATACTTTGGATCACCCACTTCAGGATAACCCAGAAAAAAATCCCTGAATCTGTTCAGGATGTCCTCATAATCTATCTCCATCAAAGATCCCTTCCATATCTTTAAACCAGTTCCTTATCTCCTCTTTCACTCTGTTATATAATATTCTTTCCATGTGTGGAATCTCTATCTCAGCATCCTGTATTGCAAGCTGCATGAGTTTCTGCAATCGAAGATCTATAAGCTGTCTCAGAGAAACCATGATCTTTCTTTTCTGCTCTGGAGCAGCTTTTTTGAGTGTTATCATACTTATCTCATAAAAATTCTCATCCAAAGAAGCTAACTTTTTATTCTTTCTTTCTTCTATGATCAATCTCTGATAATATTTGTTATCATAAGTTTTTACTTTTACAACTCCCTCCTCTTCAAGAAAAAAAGCCAGCCATTGGGGGATGTCTATATTTTTTCCTGTTTTTATAGAGTAAGTCTCCTTTCCTGTCTCCACTGTAAGATCTCTGATACCAACTACTTCCATAAGATTATTAACCTTCCTGCTCTAATATAGTTTATGGTTTTTATCTGTCCTCAATGCGGTAGAGAGTATAATCATATAACTATCTGTGAATGCGGATCCCCTCTCGTTGTTGAGGAGAATACTGAAGATGTAAGCTTTGAAGGGGAAGGCGTCTGGAGATACGAGGATCTTCTACCTGTCAAAAGAAAAATCAGTTTAAATGAGGGAAATACCCCCATACTTTATTTTGATAACCTTGATCTTTATATAAAGGATGAAACAAGGAACCCCACCGGAAGTTTCAGGGACAGGGCCGCCACCGTTATCCTCTCTCACTGCGACAAAAGGGTGGTGGCATGTGGATCCAATGGTAATCTCGGAGCTTCGATAGCCGCATACTCTGCCTTTGCAGGAAAAGAGAGCTATCTTTTTGTACCGAAGTATGTGGACAGGGGAAAGCTGCTTCAGATGATGATGTACAACGCTAAGGTCATAAAGGTAGGAGAGACAGTCGATGATCTGCTGGAGACCGTCCGAGAAGCTTGTAAGCTGAATAATTTCTATGACGCCTCTGAGTACAATCCCTATGTGACTGAGGGTCAGAAGACAATAGCATTCGAGATATTTGAAAAAGGGGAGTTTGATAATATTATCGTTCCCGTGGGAAACGGAGGCACTATATTTTCAATCTACAGGGGTTTTTCCCAGCTTCTTGATCTCGGATATATAAATGCTCTTCCAAGACTTATAGGAGTTCAAGCAGAGAACTGTGCTCCCTTCATAGATAAGAAACAAGAAATAAAAAAGACGGATGCCCTTGCGATATATGTTAAAAAACCTCTCTTCAAAAAACTGGCAATGGACGCAGTTAAAAATTCCAGAGGAGAATTCATCAAAGTCTCCGAGGAAGAAATCAGTGAAGCTCAGAAAATTCTTGCAAAAAGAGGAATATTCTGTGAGTTAGCCTCTGCCACCACGGTTGCCGCAGGATTGAAACACAGGCTAAAAGGAAAGACTCTATGTATCATAACAGGAACAGGACTAAAATCTCTCCATATAAAAAGAGATTATTTTGGAGTTGCAAACACGAAAATAGAAATTCTGGAGTTATTAAAAGAAAAAGATAGTTATGGATATGAAATATGGAAAAATCTCAATAAAACAATGAAAATTCAGGCTATTTATCAGCATTTGAATGGTCTTCTTGAAAAAGAGATGATAAGCTCCAAGAAAATTGGAAAGAAGGTTTATTACAGTATCACAGATAAAGGAAAGAGGTTTCTGGAAGTCTACAGGGAGCTGATTTGAGTTTTGATTTTAGGATCAGGTATGGATTTGTGAGGCTGCCTTCTGCTTCTGTTTCTCTGTTTTTTATTTCTTTATAGAGATCGCTTTTATATAAGGTATAACAGTTTCCTATCTCATCGATAATATGTGCATCAGATCCACCTGTAACTGCTGTATTTAACTCTTCAGCCACTTTTCTTGCTTTTTTATTTGCAAGATAATTTCTTCCATTCATGACCTCTATGCCGTCGAATTTCAGTTTTTTTACAAGGTCTCCTATCCCTTTTCTGAATATATCGTAAGGATGTGCTGCAATTGCCAGCCCTCCCTGAGAATGTATCATCTCAATTGTCTCCTCGGCTGAGATATTTTTTGGTATCTCCTCCTCAATGAAAATCCCCAGAATATGCCCTTCTCTTGAGGATATCTCCATCCCGGGAATAAGATCAATACCCATTTTCCTTGCAAAATCCTTAACTTTGAAAAAGCCATTCATTGTATCATGGTCAGTTATGGCTATGGAATTCAGTCCTATCCTTAAAGCCTGCCTTATTATATCCTCAGGCGAATTTACACCATCATTGAGAGAGTAAAAGGAGTGTATATGAAGATCGCATTTCATAGAATTTCATCCTTTGAGACATTGAGAATTATTGTATCCCCCACTGTTTTTATATCCTCTGGTTTTATCTCGATCTTCTTTTTCATGAGCCCTGTACTTATTCCTATGGAGTTCACCATTCCATCTGTGAGATCAAAATCTATATAGATAACTTTTCCCACTTCATTGGCGTTGATATCGAAAACCTTTTTCCCTATAATATCTGATGTTTTCATGATAAAAAAATAGAAGGAGAGTTTAATAAATCTTTTCATAGTGTCTTTTCAAGAACTACTACATGTTTGGCCCATTCTTCATATTTAAATCCTTTTTTAATGAGGATCGAGATTAAATTTTCATCTCTTGGGATAAATG